>JBAUIQ010000030.1:0-2748 GCA_049683075.1 Pacificimonas sp. | reverse complement strand
GATCTCGTCGATCTTGAATCAATGACGGCGCTAAAGGACCTCCTCGGTAAGCTCGGCTCAAACCGGCACGAATGCCGCCAGGACGGCGCGCAGATCGGTGGCGAGGTTTCGTCCGAACGCGCCAGCTACCTGTTCAATATCGGGCTCGCGCCGCTCGAGACCGCCGATGTCGTTCTTCTGATCGGCGCGAACCCGCGTTGGGAAGCGCCGCTCGTTAACACGCGCATCCGCAAAGCTGTTCGCCATGGCCGCGCAAAGGTCTTCGCAATTGGTCCGGAAGTCGATCTGACCTACCGCACGACCTGGCTTGGCGAAGGTGCGGATCTCCTCACGAAACTGCCGACAGCGGCCATGGATGCGCTGAAGGCCGCCGAGCGGCCCGCGATCATCGTCGGGCAAGGTGCGCTGGCGCGCGCGGACGGTGCACAGCGTCTGGCCGATGCCGAGGCGTTGGCGCAGCAGGTCAATGTCCTTCGCGACGACTGGACCGGCTTTGGTGTGCTGCACACGGCCGCCGCCCGCGTCGGCGGTCTCGACCTTGGTTTCACGACGGTGGGCGGGACGAAGCAGCTCCTCTGCGATGCTGAAGATGGCACCATCAAGGCGCTCTTCCTTCACGGTGCCGACGAGATCGAAACGGCACATCTGACGGACACCTTCAAGATCTACATCGGTCATCATGGCGATCGCGGCGCGCACGGTGCCGACGTAATTCTCCCAGCGGCCAGCTTCGCCGAAAAGAGCGCCACCTGGGTCAACATGGAGGGCAGGGTGCAGCGCTCCGACCGCGCGACCTTCCCACCGGGTGATGCCCGCGAGGACTGGGCGATCCTGCGCGCTCTCTCCGATGTTCTCGGCGTCACGCTGCCCTATGACGACATGAACGCGCTGCGCGCCCGTATTGCGTCCGAATGGCCATGGCTAGGTCAGCCCGGCCTCGCCAGTGCGAAATGGGCTGATTTCGACATCACTTCTGACAGCAAGCGCCTCGACGCACCGTACCATTATCCGATTGACGACTATTACATGACCAACGCCGTCGCCCGCGCCTCCGAAGTGATGCACCAGTGCGCAAAGGTCGTCCTCGACGATGAACAGCCAATGCTGGAGGCAGCAGAATGAGCTTGCTATCGATTTTTGCAATCGTGGCTATTTGCATCGTTGTTGGTGTCGGTCTCGTAAAGTTGTTGCCGCTTCGGAAAACGAAGGCGCCGAGTGCCGAGGACAATTGGCAGAACGCAGGCTACTCCGAACGCGTGAATGGTCGATTGACGTCGACGAGGTCCAAGTTTGAGGCAGGTGACGGATTTTCTACGGGGCCATCTGACTAACCATGGTAGACGCATTTCAGGACAGCTTTCTCGGCCCCTATGTCGGATATCTCACCGCTTATGTGGTGCTGATCCTCGCGCTCGTGCTGCCGCTTCTCATCGGCGTCGCTTATGCCGTTTATGCCGATCGTAAGATCTGGGCGGCGGCGCAGATGCGGCGCGGGCCGAACGTCGTCGGACCCTTCGGCCTCCTCCAAAGTTTTGCCGACGGCCTGAAGGTCTTCCTGAAGGAGACCATTATTCCCTCGGGCGCGAACAAGGGCGTTTTCCTCCTCGCGCCGGTCATCATGTTTACGGTCGCGCTCATTGGCTGGGCAGTAATCCCGTTCAGCCCGGAGATGGTCATCGCCGACATCAATGTCGGTGTCCTCTACATCTTCGCGGTGTCGTCGCTCGGCGTATACGGCATCATCATGTCGGGCTGGGCCTCGAACAGTAAATACCCGTTTCTCGGAGGCTTACGCTCGGCGGCTCAGATGGTGTCTTACGAGGTCTCGATCGGCTTCATCATCATTTGCGTTGTCCTTTGGGCGTCCAGCTTCAACCTCAACGACATCGTCATGAGCCAGCAAGGAACGATCCTCGGCGTCGTGAACATGCACTTGTTCAACCCGCTTCTCTTCCCGATGGCGGTGATGTTTTTCATCTCTGCACTTGCCGAGACGAACCGCCCGCCCTTCGACCTTCCAGAGGCGGAGGCCGAACTCGTTGCGGGCTACCAGACCGAATATTCTTCCATGAGCTTTGCGTTGTTCTGGCTCGGCGAATATGCCGCTATTCTCCTGATGTGCGGCCTCATTTCAGTGCTGTTCCTCGGCGGTTGGTTGCCACCTCTCAACATCGACCTCATTCCCTGGTTCGACATCCCGGGCTTCGTCTGGATGCTGGGGAAGATCGCCTTCGTGTTTTTCCTGTTCGCGTGGGTGTTCGCCACCGTCCCACGTTTCCGCTATGATCAGTTGATGCGCCTTGGTTGGAAAGTTTTCCTGCCGCTGTCGCTCTTCTGGGTGTTCGTCGTTTCGGGCTACCTTCTCTTCATCCATCCGACCTTTTACGGACCGCATTTCACATGAGCAGCTTCGCACAGGCCGCCAAATCCCTCCTTCTCTGGGAGTTCGTGAAGGGGATGGGTCTCACCCTCCGCTACATGTTCCGTCCAAAGGCGACGGTGAATTATCCTTATGAAAAGGGGCCCGTAGGCGTTCGCTTCCGCGGGGAGCATGCGCTCCGCCGCTATCCAAACGGCGAAGAACGCTGCATCGCCTGCAAGCTGTGCGAGGCTGTTTGCCCCGCTCAGGCCATCACCATCGAGGCCGAGCCACGCGAGGATGGCAGCCGCCGGACCACCCGCTACGACATCGATATGTCGAAATGTATTTATTGCGGTTTCTGCGAAGAGGCATGCCCCGTAGATGCC
>JBAUIQ010000029.1:0-2622 GCA_049683075.1 Pacificimonas sp. | reverse complement strand
GACAGCACCACATCCGCGGTCACGTCTTCCGGCAGATCGAACGGTTCGTCCGCCGCCTCGTCGCCGGGCCCAGCGCTCTGCCAATCGGTCACATCGACCCGCCCCGCCGCCAGCCGCCCCACAACGGTCATGACGTCGACAAGCGCGACCTCCAGCTCACCCGTCGTACGCGTGTCTCCGATCTCAGCATCCACCTCGGTCAGCGTCAGGAGATCGTCCGCATATTCAACCCGCGCCGACATCCGCAGCGCCTCGCCATAAGCAGGCGCCTCCTCCTCGGACCGCGACCCATCGCCCATCAGCGCCAGTACCGCGCCTAGCTCGGCCGCGTCCGCAGACAGCCGCCCCGTCGCCCGCCCCTCGACCAGCCGCCCCTGGAACGCCGCCGACACATCATCGCCCGATGCCAGCGACACCGCCAACTCTTCGCCCGCGAATGATCCTTCGGTCGCCAACGCCACTCCATCCAGCGCAAACCCGCCATCCCAGGACAGCGGCCCACCATCCCCGGCCAGCGTCAAATCGAGATCGACATTCTCGAAGGTCCTCACGACCTCGCCGCCCGCGACCTGGATCACCCGGCCATCCGTGATCCGAAAATCCTCGATGCTCAGCCCGTTCTCGCCGCCTGCGCCCTCATCCGCCTCTTCCGGACGCTCCCAGTTCGTCGTCCCATCCGCATAGCTGACCAGCCGCACCACAGGCGCCACAAGCGCGATGTGCGAGACCTCGATCCGACGCGAAAATAACGGCCAGAAAGCCACGCCCGCCGACAGGCTTTCCGCCGTGACAAGCGGCCCGGCATCGTCACCCACCCCGGCAATCGACACCTCATCCACCGACAGGCTTGGCGACGGCAGCAGCCCGAAATCCACATCCCCCGCGACCGCCACCTCATACCCCGTCGCATCGCTCGCGGCCTCGATCAGCACCGGCTTCACCCAGTCCCAGTCCAGGAAATACGGCACCGCCGCCGTCACCGCCGCGATCCCGACAACCGCCCCGCCGATGATCAGGCCCTTTCGCCCGCCGCTTTTCGTCCCCGCCATCGTCCGCACTCCTCACGCCCTCAGGCCAGAGCCTACGCCCCCCACCCCACCCGGCAAAGCCATTTGACCCCCGGCCCGATGTTCACCATTTGTCGTCATGATGACCACGCCCGCCAAACGAGAAGACGAACCGCCCTATATGGACGGCCTGAACGCGCCCCAGCGCGAGGCTGTCCTCACCACCGAAGGCCCCGTCCTGATGCTCGCGGGCGCAGGCACGGGCAAAACCCGCGCCCTCACCAGCCGCCTTGCCCACATCATCTACACCCAGCGGGCCTGGCCGTCCGAAATCCTCGCCGTCACCTTCACGAACAAGGCGGCGCGGGAGATGCGGGAGCGGATGCGCACCATGATCGGCGACATGGTCGAGGGGCTTCGCTGGCTCGGCACCTTCCACTCCATCGGCGCGAAGATGCTCCGTCGCCACGCCGAGCTGTCGGGCCTCCAGTCCAACTTCACCATCCTCGACACCGACGACCAGCTCCGCCTCCTGAAACAGCTAATTCAGGCCGCCAATATCGACGAGAAGCGCTGGCCCCCGAAGATGCTCGGCGGCCTGATCGACCGCTGGAAGAACCGCGGCTGGACCCCCGAAGCTCTCCCTGGAACCGAAAGCGAGCACTACGCGGATGGCAAGGGCCTTGGGCTCTACGAACAATATCAGGCGCGGCTGAAGGAGTTGAACGCCGCCGACTTCGGCGACCTCCTCCTCCATCCCCTCACCATCCTCAAGGCCCACGCCGACATCCTAGAGGGCTATCAAAAGCGCTTCCGCTACATCCTCGTCGACGAATATCAGGACACGAACAGCGTCCAGTATCTCTGGCTCCGCCTCCTCGCCCAGGGTCACGAAAACATCTGCGTCGTCGGCGACGACGATCAGTCCATCTACTCCTGGCGCGGCGCGGAGGTCGCGAACATTCTTCGCTTCGACAAGGACTTCCCCGACGCGTCTGTCATCAAGCTTGAACAAAATTATCGCTCCACCGGCAACATTCTCGCCGCCGCCGGGGGGCTGATCGCCCAGAACGGCGACCGCCTAGGCAAGACGCTCTGGACCGAAGACGATGCGGGCGAGAAGGTCCGCGTCATCGGCGTCTGGGACGGCCCGGAGGAGGCGCGCCGCGTCGGCGAAGACATCGAATGCGCGCAGCGAAACGGCGCCTCCCTCGACGACGTCGCCATCCTCGTCCGCGCCCAGTTCCAGACCCGCGAGTTCGAGGACCGCTTCATCTATCTCGGCATGCCCTACCGCATCGTCGGCGGCTTCCGCTTCTACGAGCGCGCCGAAATCCGCGACGCGCTCGCCTATTTCCGCGTCGTCGTCCAGCCTGCCGACGACCTCGCCTTCGAACGCATCGTCAACACCCCCAAGCGCGGCCTTGGCGACAAGTCCGTCGCCAAAATCCACCAGTTCGCGCGCGCAGAAGGCGTCCCCCTCTCCGTCGCCGCCGGCCGCATCGTGCAGGGCACCGACCTCCCCGGTGCCGGCCGCAAGCAACTCGCCGATCTCGCCGAGTCCTTCCGCAGATGGCGCGAACAACTCGACCGCCTCCCCCAAGCCGAACTCGCC
>JBAUIQ010000028.1:0-4109 GCA_049683075.1 Pacificimonas sp. | reverse complement strand
CCATGGTCATGACCGAGGACGAGAAGAAGATGACCGCCTATCATGAGGCCGGTCATGCGCTCGTTTCCATCCACGAGCCCGCCTCTGATCCAATTCACAAGGCGACGATCATCCCGCGCGGGCGTGCGCTCGGCATGGTCATGCGCCTGCCGGAACGGGACGAGTACAGCTATCACCGTGACAAGATGCACGCGAACCTTGCCGTTGCCATGGGCGGCCGTGTCGCCGAGGAAATCATCTTCGGCTACGACAAGGTCTCGTCCGGCGCGTCGGGCGATATCCAGTACGCCACCGACCTTGCCCGCAATATGGTCACGCAGTGGGGCATGTCCGACAAGGTCGGGCCTGTCATGCTGACGGAGAACCAGCAGGAGGTGTTTCTCGGCCAGCAGATTTCGCAGCAAAAGAACGTCTCCGAGCGCACCGCGCAAATGATCGACGATGAGGTCAAGCGCATCGTCGAACAGGGCCTCGCCCGCGCCGAAGAGGTGCTGAAGGGCTATGAGGACCAGCTGCACAAGCTGGCGGGCGCACTGCTCGAATATGAAACGCTGTCCGGCGACGAGATCAAGACGATCCTCGACGGCGGCGACATCGATCGCACGGATGGCAACAAGCCGCGCGTGGTCGGCCCTGCTACGGGCGCGAGCGCGATCCCGAAGGCGGGCAAGCGCGCCGGTTCCGGCGATGCGCCCGACGGAGCTGTGCCCGAAGGGGCTTAGAGGATCGAATATGGCCAGAGCCATTCCAGCTTAAGCGGGAATGGCTCTGGTCACTGCGACACGCTCTCCGACATGCGCTAGGCGACATTGCCGCGACCGGTCGGCATACTCCCGCACAGAGGGAGTCTAGATATGCGCGCACAGGCCGTCACCGAGCACGGAGCAGATCTCGAAACGGTCGACCTTCCCGATCCCGTGCCGACGGGCGCGGAGATCGTCGTCGACGTCGCCCGGTGCGGCGTCTGTCACTCTGACGTGCATTTCTGGGAGGGCTGGCTCGACTTCGGCGGCCAAAAGATGCCGGTCAGCGAGATGGGCTTCCCCTCCCCGCTGACGCTGGGGCACGAGATTTACGGCACTGTCGCCGCGCTCGGTCCCGATGCGCGGGGCGTCGCGGTGGGCGAGCCTTACATCGTCTATCCGTGGATCGGCTGCGGCACGTGCGACATGTGCGCGGCGGGCCGCGACGATCTCTGCGAAGAACAGGCCGCACTCGGCGTGAAAACGCGCGGCGGCTTCGGTGAGAAGGTCGTCGTCCGCGACCCGAAGTTCCTTGTACCGGCAGACGATATCGATCCCTCGGTCGCGGCGACGCTCGCCTGCTCCGGCCTCACCGCTTACGCTGCTATTCAGAAAGCCAAGCCCGCCAGCCCGGACGCCCCCATGGTCGTCATCGGCGCGGGCGGCGTCGGCCTCAACGCCGTCGCGCTCCTTACCGCCATGGACCATCGAAACATCGTCGTCGTCGACATCGATGACGCGAAGCTGGCCGTTGCGCAGGAAACCGGCGCGCATGCCGTCATCAACACCAAAGGCGCGGACGACCCCGTCGCCGCGATTGCCGCCGCGGCAGGCGGCCCCGTCCGGTCGATCCTTGATTTCGTCGGCTCTGGCGAGACCGCAACCATGGGCTTCAATGCGCTCGCAAAAGGCGGGAAGCTCGTCCTCGTCGGCTTGTTCGGCGGTCTGTTCGCAGTCCCCAGCGCGCAGTTCGCCGTCCGCGCGACCAGCGTCGAGGGCAGCTATGTCGGCAGCCTCGCCGAACTTCGCGATCTCGTGATGCTTGTTCAGGCGGGCCGCTACACGCCGCCGCCCGTCGAGACCGTCGCCACGTCCGAAGCCTCGAATGTCCTGCGCGGTCTGCGCGACGGCACCGTCATCGGACGGAAGGTGCTGGCAACCGCTTAACGGTCGGACCCAAGCACAAAAAGGGGTGCCGACCGCCTGTCCGGTCGACGCCCCCCGTCCTTGCGCGACGAAACTTTACCGCGTGCGGCGGCGCAGCCCGAGCCCGAGAAGGCCGAGACCAAGAAGGCCGAGAGCACCCGGTGCGGGAACCGCGACCGCGCTTTCCGAGATCGTGAAAAGCGCTGTGCCGATGGTCGGCGTGGCGCTGTCGAACAGGCCGATGCGATAGCTGCCGGAGGCGAGATTCGAGAAGACAGTCGTCCCCGGCTTCGTCGCGCCGGCGGCGTTGCCGCTCGTGCCCTGCGCCGGTGCAATGAAGTTGCACTGACCAGCGACATCGCCCGCTGCATCGCCGCAAGCGCTCGTTTCGGTCGTCAGGCGCGTGTCGCCGTTCACCGGATCGAGGAAGTCGACGACGAGGCCCGTGACATCCGACGTACTGCCGTTTGTCGCGAACGAAGCGAAAAGAATGTCGAAGGTTTCATCGGTCGTGAACTCGATGAACTGGGTCACGGGCGCGTCGGACCAGGAAAAAGTCACGTCGAGCGACGACGTTCCGTCACCGGCAGCCGTGGCCATACCCTGTGTCGCACCGGAGTTATCGACGATCACAGCCGCCGACGCGGGTGCCACCAGCAGCGCCGACATCGCGGCACCAAGCAAAACATTACGCATCATTTACCCCACTCAAACAATTTCCAACGGCCATGCAAAAACGGGGCCGAAACTATTTTTCCTCGATATATTCGTGATTTGTCTTGTCAAGGACGACAGCCCGATGTGCGAATTGTAAAGATATCCGACACCCGGACTGCGGCGTGGGGCCCTAGAAAATGTCTAAGGACTCCCGTTCGTCAACCGCGCGCGCCGCGACCGCCTTCAATGAAGGACTTGCACGTATCCACCCCGCGCCCGCAGAAGCGCCGCACCAAAACGGGGAGATCTTACCACCATGCTCATCAATCTCAGCGCCGCGGGCGCGTCCATGCTGCACGCCGTCATCGCCATGGGCGGTCTCTCGCTCGTCATGTTCCTGTGGATGTACGCAACGCGTCTTCCCGCCATGACGAAGGCGAAAATCGACCCGCAGGATGCCAAGCATCCCGGCACCTACACGCTGCCATCGAAGGTCGCTCAGGTCGCCGACAATTATAACCACCTCTTCGAGGCGCCGGCGCTGTTCTACGCCATCACGATCGTCATCGTGCTTCTGGGACAGGCGGACCAAGTCCACGTCATCTGCGCCTGGATCTACGTCGTCCTCCGCATCGCGCACTCCCTCATCCAGGCGACCGTGAACGTCGTCATCGTCCGCTTCGCCCTGTTCTCCCTCAGCTGGATCGCGCTTGGCATCATGGTTGTACGGGCGGCGCTTTAGAAGGGCTCGGGCTGACGCCCTCCTTGGGAGGGAGGGAGGATACTTGATATTGCGCCCTTCCCTCTCAGGATCGAGAGTCCTTCTTCGTTATTCCCCTCCCTTCTAGGGAGGGGCTAGGGGAGGGTGGCGAGCGCAGCGAGCCCTTGCGAGAGAACGACCATCGCCAGACGCCTCGATCCCCAAAAACTCGCCTTTGCGCGCAAAAACCGCGCGGCCCTGACGCCGGCAGAAGTCCGGTTATGGTCGCAACTGCGGGCAAAACAACTGAATAGACTGAAGTTTACTAAACAAGCCGTCTACGGCCCCTATATTGCCGACTTCGCCTGCCGCTCGGCCGGGCTTATCGTCGAAGTTGATGGGGACTCGCACGTCTTTACCGAAGCGAAGGACGCGCACCGGACGGCGTATCTGAATGAACTCGGATACCGCGTCCTTCGGGTTTCAAATCGCGACGTCATGGATCACCTCGACTGGGTACTCGCGGAAATCGCGACGGCGGCTAAAAGCTCGGGCTAACGCCCTCGCACCCTCCCCCAGCCCCTCCCTACTAGGGAGGGGAGTTTATGGCTCTTCCGTCTGCTGCCGTGACCACATGTCCGCATATAAAGCACCAGCCGCCAACAACTCCGCATGTGTGCCGCGCTCGGCGATCCGGCCGGCCTGCATGACGAGGATTTCGTCGGCGTCGGTAATTGTCGACAGGCGGTGGGCGATGACGAGCGTGGTGCGGCCACGGGCAGCGGCTTTCAGCGACTGCTGGATCGCCGCCTCGGTCCGGCTGTCGAGCGCGCTCGTTGCCTCGTCGAGGATCAAGATCGGCG
>JBAUIQ010000027.1:0-5318 GCA_049683075.1 Pacificimonas sp. | reverse complement strand
CAAGTTTAGTCTCTGTGGCGGGACAGCGCGTGGTGCCTCGGTCGCGCGTTCGGCTTCTGCGGCGGCAGCGTCCTCTCGCGCCAATCTCGCTTCCTCCATCAGGTCGCGGGGCGGACCGTCTGCATTTCCGGTTCCAACGGGCGGGGTCACCGGGATGGGGACCTCGGGAATGTTGTCCGTATCGACGTCACCCGGCACACGGCCACCTTCCGAGACGTCGAAAACGGTCGGATTGTCTGGCATTTCCATGCCGCCGCGATCGTCGGGTTCGATGCGATAGGGCCCCTCCGGTGCCTCGACGAGCGGTATGTCGCCGCCCTCGGGAATTTCAATGCCGCCATCGCCGAAACTGGCGGCGAGCCACCATAGCACAGCGACTACCGCGGCAATGGTGAGGCCGCCCACGATGACCGCCTTGCGCGTCAGGAAGCCACCACCTTGTGCATATTCCACCTCGGTCGGTTCGAGCCAGGGCAGGTCATCGCCCGCCGTTTCCTCATAGTCCGCATCGTCGCGCGTGACGGCCATGCCTCGTCCCCCGAACTCGTCTACATCTCCTCGGCGGGCGCGACACCCATTACGAGAAGTCCCGACGCGATAACCTGTCTGACCGCCGCCGCCAAGGCCAGCCGTGCGCGGGTGCGGTCCGGTGCCTCGGGCAGCAGGAAGCGCATCTGCGGATCATCGTTGCCGCGGTTGTAGTCGGCATGAAAGGCCGCCGCGAGGTCGCCGAGGTAAAAGGCGACGCGGTGGGGCTCCCTCGCCGAGGCGGCCAGCCGGACGATACGCGGCCACTGGGCGGCGAGTTTCAAAAGGTTCAGATCGTCGTCGTCATAGTGATCCATCGCGTCGGCGGGAACGCCACCCACGGTCTCGTCGATGGCCAGTCCTTCGCCGACTGCCTTGCGCAGCATCGACCTGATGCGGGCATGCGCATATTGGACGTAGAAGACGGGATTGTCCTTCGACTGTTCCACAACCTTGGCAAAGTCGAAGTCGAGCGGCGCATCGGCGCGGCGCGTTAACATGATGAAGCGGACGGCGTCCTTCCCGACCTCCTCGACGACTTCGGCAAGCGTGACGAAATTGCCGGAGCGTTTCGACATCTTCACCGGCTCGCCATTGCGGAACAGCCGCACCATCTGCACGAGGACGACATCGAGTGGCACCTTGCCGTCCGTCAGCGCGTTGACGGCGGCCTTGATACGCTTCACGGTTCCGGCGTGGTCGGCGCCCCAAATGTTGATCAGTTCGTCGGCCTGTTCGGCCTTCTGGAGATGATAGGCGGCGTCGGCCCCGAAATAGGTCCAGCTGCCGTTCGACTTTTTCATAGGCCGGTCGACGTCGTCGCCGAAATTCGAGGCGCGGAACAGCGTGAGCTCGACCGGCTCCCAGTCGTCCGGAAGTTCGCCCTTTGGCGGGTCGAGAACGCCCTCGTAAACATGGCCCTGTTCACGAAGCTCGGCCTCGGCGCGATCGACGGCGCCCGCCTGTTGCAGGGCCCATTCCGACGCGAACACATCATGACGTATGCCGAGCGTCGCGAGATCGTCCTTGATCAGCTGCATCATCGCCCCGACCGCCCGTTCTCGGAACATCAGCAACCAGTCGGACTCCGGCGCGTCCGCATATGTCTCGCCATATTCGGCGGCGAGTTCGCCGGCGATGGGTTTCAGGTAGTCGCCCGGGTAAAGGCCGTCAGGAATGTCGCCAATCTCACGACCAAGCGCCTCGAGATAGCGTAGGTGAACGGACCGGGCGAGCGTATCGACCTGGCCACCCGCATCGTTGACATAATATTCCTTGGTGACCGGATGCCCGGCAAAGGCGAGCAGGCTCGCCAGGGCATCGCCAACGACCGCCCCCCGACAGTGCCCCATGTGCATCGGACCTGTAGGGTTGGCGCTGACATATTCGACATTTACCCGCGTCTCCGCGCCCGCTTCGCTGCGACCATAATCGCGACCGGCGGCAACGATCCCGAGAAGTTCGCCATGCCAGATCGATGTCGACAATCGCAAATTGAGGAAGCCGGGTCCGGCCATTTCGACGCTGTCGACGTCATCGAGCGCGCGCAGTTTCTCCGCCAGCGGTTCCGCGAGGGCGCGGGGGTTCGACTTCGCGGGCTTCGCGAGGACCATCGCAGCATTGGTGGCGAGGTCGCCATGGCTAGGATCGCGCGGGGGTTCGACGGTAACGTTCTTTCGATCGAGTCCCGCTGGCAACGTTCCGTCCACCTCCAGCGCGTCGAGCGCCGACATCACATGAGCAAGAAAACGTTCGTAAAGATTGAGGGAAGCGGTCACGGAAAGGCTTTCGGACTGTCGGTAAAGGCGAGGCGGCGGGGAACGATCGCCCTCTAGGGTGTTTCATTCTGGAAGGGCACCCATATCAGATGTCATCGCCCGCTCCATTAATCCGAGGCCCTTACCCATGCGTATCAACGTCACGCACGAAACACGCTATCGCTACGACAGCCCGCCGAGGCGCGTCATGCAGTTGCTGCGCCTGACTCCGGAAAGCTTCGACGGGCAGAGCGTCGGCGACTGGTCCATCGATCTCAACTGCGATGCGGGCCTCCGGCGCAAGCGTGACGAGCATGGCAATATCGTGCACATGCTGACAGTCGACGAGGTGCCGGACGAGTTGATTATCACGGCGTCTGGTGTCGTCGATCGTGAGAATGTGGGCGGCATGGTTGCCGGGTTGGCCGATCCGTTGCCGCCGAAGGTTTATCTGCAAACCAGTTCGCTAACGGCAGGCAATGCCGCACTACATGAATTTGCGCGCGATCTTATCGGAACCGCTGAGGATCCGCTCGGTAAAGCACACGCGCTGCTGACAGGTATCTTCGAGCGCATGACGTTCGAAGCTGGTGCGACGGACGTAACGACGACGGCCGTCGAAGCGTTCGAACGAAAAAAGGGCGTTTGCCAAGACCTGTCGCACCTTTTTTGCGCCGCTGCGCGCGGTGTGGGTATGCCCGCCCGTTATGTATCGGGGCATCTCTATCGCCAGGACGGTCAGAACGACCAAGTGGCGGCCCATGCCTGGTCGGAAGCATATGTTGAGGGCCTTGGCTGGGTCAGTTTCGATCCCGCTCATGGCATATCGACCGATGAGCATTATGTGCGCTTGGCCGCCGGGATGGACTATCGACAGGCAGCGCCTGTTGTCGGGACGCGTGCCGGTGGTGGTTTCGAAACTTTGGAAGTGCGGGCGCAAACGACAGCGACACCGCTGAAGCAGCGGCAGTCGCAGACCATGGGCGGAATGTCGCAAAGTCAGCAGTAGCGCGCGCGACCGTTGGCAGCTGACGGTGTGCCGGATCGGCAACACCAAATCTTGCACGGTTCTCTTAGCGCGATACGACGGCGTCAAAATTCGGGAAGTTCTGAGCACATGACCTATTGCGTGGGGATGAGGGTCGATTCTGGCCTCATCATGATGTCCGACAGCCGCACGAACGCCGGTGTCGACAATATATCGCAGTTTCGAAAGCTGCATATTTACGATCGACCTGATCGCTTCGTCGCCATCTGTACGGCGGGCAGCCTTTCGGTGACCCAGGCCGCACTTCTGCGCCTTGACGAAGGTCTGGAACAAAAGGGCGACGATGAGCGCGCGACGATCGACAATCAGCCGAACATCTTCCGCATTACGCAGCTAGTTGGACAAGCCCTGCACAAAAGTCGTGCCGAGGTACGCGACGCGCTGAAAAAAGACGGGATTCGTTCCGGCGCGTCGATGCTGCTGGGCGGTCGTGTCGGAAACGAGCCGCTGAAGTTGTTCCGCATTTATGACGCAGGCAATGCAATAGAGTGTCGACCAGAGAACCCCTTTCTTCAGATCGGTGAAATTAAATACGGAAAGCCGATCCTCGACAGGGCTTTGAATTATGAGACGCCAATGAATGAGGCGGCGAAGATCGGTTTGATCAGCTTCGACTCCACTATGCGATCGAACCTCGCTGTCGGTTTGCCGATCGATATGGTGCTGCTTCGCGATTATGAAGGCTCCAAGGCGCATGAGCATTCGATTGCGGAAGGCGACCGCTATTTTACTCGCTTGTCAAAGACCTGGTCGAACAAGCTCCGCCATGCGACGGCCAGCATCGAGCGTCCGGATTTCATTCCGCCGCGCGCGGACGGTACGATCGACGCAAAGAGCGACAAACCTGTACGGCGTGCCGTCGCGGAACAGCAAGACGAGGGGTCGACCTTCGTGGCTCATGAAGAGCCGGCCGTCGATGGCCAACAGCAAGCCTGAAGACCACGTCTTGGTCCCGCGCGGGTTCGCGCCGACGCTGACGACGGAGCGCCTGACGCTCAGGCATTTGAGGGCTGCGGATCATAAACCCTATGCCCGGATGCTGGCATCCCCTGACTTCATGCGATTTCTTGGTCCGGCCCGACCGGTTGGCGAAGCGTGGCTGCGGACGCTGGCGATGAGCGGCATGTGGTCGGTTCAGGGTCATGGCCTTTTCGCGGTCGAATATGAGGGTCGCTTCGTCGGAAACGTGGTTCTTGGCGACTTTCAAAGAACCATCGAACCGTCCATGCGTGGCGTCGAGGCAGCATGGGTTTTCGACGAAAGCGTTTGGGGCCGTGGCATCGCATCGGAAGCTGTGGCTGCAATGCTGGGGTGGAGCGATCGGAACGGCGTCGGTCTGATATCGTGCGTCATCTCTCCGGAAAACGCCCCGAGCCTGAAGCTCGCGGCTCGCGCCGGGTTCGAGAAAGTCGGTGAGCGCGAACTCGATGGGCCCGTCGTTTATCTGGAACGTCCTGCAGCAGCTTGAAGGACAAATTCAGCTTTCGTGCAGTTGGCGTAACGTTAGGGGACGCTCGTGCATTGGGTACGCGTCTGGGGTTTGGCGATGGCCGCGCATGCGGAGGTCGCGTGCGCGCAGGATGACGCTCCTCTGCCGCCGACGACGGATTTCGAAGCCGAATGGCAGTCGCTGACCTCCGAAATGGAGAATGGTGACGCGGATGTGACGGCGATGGACATCGGTGCGAGGGCCTATCGGTTCGTCAGCACAGATCTCGCTCGCTTCGATTTTGCGGAGCGCTTTCGTGAGCTTTCGACGTTGGTCCAAGGCGCAAACCGCGATGTAGCCTCTCTTGCTGAATTGAACCGCCGTGTGCGCGTGGACAGGACGCTGCTCATCTCGCTGCTGCGTGCCGAAGGATATTACGACCCACTGGTGACCGTTGAGATCGAAGCCGAGGCGGACGGCGTTCTGACCGTCGGCTATGCCATCGACGAGGGCCCATTATATCGGCTGGGAACGGTCGATGCGCCCGGTCTCAGTG
>JBAUIQ010000026.1:0-16845 GCA_049683075.1 Pacificimonas sp. | reverse complement strand
GCCCAGGCCCATTGGAAGTTATAGCCGCCGAGCCAGCCGGTGACGTCGACGCCTTCGCCGATGAAATAGAGGCCGGGAACATCCTTCGCCGCCATGGTCTTCGACGACAGGCCCGCCGTCGAGATGCCGCCCGCCGTGACTTCGGCTTTCGCAAAGCCTTCGGTGCCGTTCGGATTGAAAGCCCAGCGGTGCAGGCGCGTGGACGCGCCCGCCAGTTTGCGGTCCGGTACATTCGCCAGTTCGCCATCGATGCCGATGCGGCTCGCGAGAACACTGGCAAGGCGGTCAGGGAGGACACTGCCGAGCGCGTTGGTCATCTGCACACGCGGACGGGCGCGTTTTTCCTCTACCAGCCAATCGGTTGGGCGGTCCGGCAGGAAGTCGATGGCGATGTCTTCGCCGGACTGCCAGTAGCTGGATATCTGCAGGATGGCCGGGCCGGAAAGTCCCTTGTGTGTAAAAAGGGCGGCCTCGCGAAAGCTGGTTTTACCGCAGGTGGCGACGACATCGGCGCTGACGCCCGACAGTTCGCGGAACAGCACCTGATTGCCACCCAGAGTGAACGGTACGAGTGCGGGGCGCGGCTCGACAACCTTCAGGCCGAATTTTCGCGCGAGATCATATGCGAAGCCGGTCGCGCCGATCTTCGGAATGCTTGGCCCGCCGGTCGCGACGATCAACGCCTCCGCCTTTTGAACGAAGCCGCCGACGGAGACGGAGAAGCCTTGATCGTCGCGCGTCACATCGCCGACGGACTTTCCAAAGCTGAACTCGACCCCCGCATCCCGGCACTCGTTCATCAGCATGTCGACAACCTGCCGCGCCGAGCCGTCGCAGAACAGCTGGCCCAGCGTCTTCTCGTGCCAGGCGATGGCATGGCTGTCGACGAGATCGATGAAGTCCTGCGCGGTGTAGCGGCTGAGCGCGGATTTCGCGAAATGCTTGTTGGCCGACAGGAATCGGTCTGGCGCGGTGTGGACGTTCGTGAAGTTGCAGCGACCGCCGCCCGAAATCAGAATCTTCCGACCGGGGGTGTCGCCATGATCGACGACCAATACCTTCCGCCCGCGACGCCCGGCAACGAACGCCGCCATAAGCCCTGCGCCGCCCGCGCCCAGAATGATGATGTCATATGGCTTGGCTGGCATGGCGCCGTTGCATAGCGAAGTCGGGGCGGCTGGCTAGTCGAGGCAACGTCCCGTCCCGGGCCCCTTCAGAAAGCGTCCCGGGACAGCGCCGGTCGGTTCGCCATTCCTCAATGTCGCTTCGCCCGCGACGACGACATCGCGCACGCCAACGGCATAACTGTGCGGATCGGCGAATGTGGCCGTGTCGGCGACCGTCGCCGGATCGAAGACAACGATGTCGGCCGCCATGCCCGGCGCGAGCGAGCCGATGCCGGTAAGGTTCATTTGCTCGGCGGAGAAGCTGGTGAGCTGGCGGATGGCGTGCGCCAGCGGCAGGCGTTTTTCGTCCCGCACATATTTTCCAAGGAGGCGCGCTATGTTTCCGTAGGCGCGCGGGTGTGTGCCGTTGTTCGTGAACGGCGGTTCGGTCGCGGGCGCACCCGCGTCGGACCCAAAACTGACCCACGGCAAGGACACCTGACGCGCGACGTTCTCCTCACTCATTAAAAAGTAGACGACACCGACGCGGCTTCGGTCCTCGATGACCAGATCGACCGCCGTCTCCGCCGCCGACTGGCCGCGTTCGCGCGCCACATCGCCAAGCGTGCGTCCGACAAGATGACGGAGGTCGGGATTTTTGAAATCGATCAGCATGACGCCGTCACCGCCGCCCGCCTCTCGCAGCCGGTTCTCGGACATCGCCGTCGGCGACTGCATCTCTGCAACGACGCGCGCACGGACTTCCGGGTCCTGGAGGCGCCCAAACCAGGCCTCGCGACCGCCCTTTTGCACCCAAAGCGGCATGGCGGCCTCCAGCCCAGTAGAGCTTGCCGGATAGTTATACATGGTCGCCGTGATATCGAGGCCCTCGGCACGCGCCGCCTCGGTGGCGGCGAGGACGCCCGCCTGCTTGTCCCAGTTCGATCGGCCCGCTTGCTTCAGGTGGTAGACGATGCCGCCCGCCCCGCTTTCACGAGAGATTTCAAGAAACTCCGCCAACGCCTCGTCGATACGGCTCGCCTCCGACCGAAGATGGCTGATGTGCTTCCCACCGCATCGGCCCGCCGCCTCGGCGAGCGCAACGAGTTCGGGCGTCTCCGCATAATTTCCGGGCGCGTAGATTAGCGCGCTGCCAATCCCCAAAGCGCCCTCGTCCATCGCCGCCATCACCAGGCTCTGCATCTCCGTGAGTTCAGCGGATGTTGGATCGATATCATCCTCACCAAGGACGTGCATCCGCACCGACGCCGTGCCGACGAAGCTGGCGACATTCATTGCGCTGCCCCGGTCCTCGACATGCTGGAGATACTCGCCGAGCGTCGTCCAAGGGATATCGAACTTGATGTCGCCCTGGCTCTCCTTCATCTCTTCCCGCATGGCGGGCGTCAGCGGTCCCATCGACCAACCCTCTCCCATGACCAGTGTCGTGACGCCCTGCTTGAGGTCGCTCATCGCGCGCGGGTCGTGGAGAATGCTTTGCGACGCCCAACTATGGGTGTTGATGAAGCCAGGCGCGACGGCAAAACCCGCCGCGTCGATGATTTCCAGGCCGGTCGCATCGGGGCCAACCGACATGATAAGCCCATCCTTCACGGCAACGTCACCTATGAAGGGATCGCCGCCGGTGCCGTCATAGATCGTACCACCCACAATCACGAGATCGTAGGTCTCACCGCCCGCGTCCATCGCGCCGTTGCTGGCGCACCCCGCCGTGGTTAAGGCCAGCGCCGAACAGAACATCATCCGGATCATCGCGTTTCCCCCCGCTCGCATCATGCGGGCGAACCCTGACGCGGACGTCCGTCGGAGTCCATTTGCCAGCATGGCCGCGAACCGCTTCCTTCTCATCATCACAGTTCTGATCATCGTCGCGGTGATCGGTGTCATCGGCTACATCGCCTTCGGTCAGCAGCTGTTGCAGCGGTTCATGGTGCCGTCGGTCAGTTTTGCCGAAAGCCCCGAGCCCGCGCCCACCTTCTACGACAGTCCGGAGGCATGGATCGCGCGCCCGGGCTTGCCGTCGGCGGACGCGCTCTGGACGCCTGAGGGCTTTCCGCCGTCGCCGAGCGAGGCCGCATCGGTCTTCTACGTGCATCCAACAACCTATCTGCGTAGCGACCGGTGGAACGCGCCGATCGAGCCGGACGACGAGGGCGCGCTTTACCGCCGCGGCCTCTTCACCCGCAGCCAGGCAAGCGTGTTCAACAGCGTGGGCGATATCTGGGCGCCGAAATACCGACAGGCGGCGTTCGGGGCGTTTCTCGCTTTTGCCGAACCGGACGCCGCGAAGGCGTTCGCCTTGGCCTATACCGATGTCGAGAACGCGTTCGACGCCTTCCTCGCCGGGGTTCCCGAAGATCGTCCGATCATCCTCGCTGGCCACAGCCAAGGCTCGCTCCACCTTGTCACTCTCCTCGCCAGGCGGATAGCGGGAACGCCTCTACAAGAGCGTATCGTGGCGGCCTATCTGCCGGGTTGGCCGATTTCCATCGAAGCGGATTTGTCGGAACTTGGTCTGGTGCCTTGCGAGGAACCCGCGCAGACGGGCTGTATCCTCACGTTCCAGAGTTTTTCAGAGCCTGCGGATCCTGGGCTGATCTTCGACGCCTTCGATGCGACGAACGGCCTGGCCGGGGAGCCGCGGGCGGATACGCAGCTGGTCTGCACCAATCCGCTGACCGGCGGCGCGGAAGCGCGCGGCGGCATGGCAAGCAATCTTGGCACGTTGGTACCCGACGACAGTTTGGCGGAAGCGGAACTGGAGATCGGTCTGGTCGGCGCGGAATGCACGGGCCGCGGTTATCTCAGCCTCGGTGAGAACGCGCTTTCTATGGGTCAATATGTGCTACCCGGGAATAATTATCACGTTTACGACTACGCCCTATTCTGGGCGAACCTGCGCGCGGATGCCGAACGGAGGGTGGCCGCATTTCCGGCCCGCTGAGCCCGATTCGCTTTCGCGAGTTGCTGCCTGCAGGCGGCGTCCTTTGCGGCGTCGATCCGGGTACGAAGCAGACGGGTCTCGCATTTTCTGACCGCGAATGGCGCACGGCGGGTCCGGACAGCGTCATCAAATGTCGCCGCCAGTCGGACGATATCGACGCCATCGGCAAGCGCCTCGCCGCCCGCGAAGCCGTCGGCATGATCGTCGGCATGCCCGTCAACGCCGACGGCAAGCCTGACCGGGGCGCCCAACGCTGCCGCGCCTTCGGCCGTGCGCTCGAAGATCGCTTCGGCCTGCCAACGTTGATGTGGGACGAGAGCCTCACCTCAGAAGCCGCCGAGGACGCCATGCGGGATGCGGGCATTCCCGCGGCTAAATGGCCGGAGCGGATCGACATGCACGCGGCCGCCATCATGCTGCAGGACGCGCTCGACTGGTTCGCCGCCAACTTGACGCCGCAAACCTAGTGACCTAGCCGAACAACACACTGCCATTTCGGGAGGGATATGACATGACGAAATTCGCCATCGCGTTGGCCTTGGGAACGATGCTGACGAGCCCGGTGCTCGCGCAGGATGCGGCCATGAGCGCAGACGCATCCGCCGATCTGCCGCGTTATTCGGCCGCGACCTTCTACGACACGACCAGCTACCGTCTGGCCAGTCCGGGCGCGATGGCATTCTCGCCCGACGGCTCGATGGTCATGATCTCCAGCGACGATACCGGGATTTTCAACGCCTATGCCCTGCCCGTCGCCGGCGGCGACGCCGTGCCGCTGACGATCTCCGAGGACGACACGACCTACGCGGTTTCCATGTTCCCCTCCGGAGATCGGTTCCTGTTCAGCCGCGACGGGGCGGGCGACGAGCTGACGCACATCTACGTGCGCGAGGCCGACGGCACGGAGCGCGACCTGACGCCGGGCGAGAACGTCAAGGCGCAGTTCGCAGGCTGGAGCGGCGACGGTTCGAAGTTCTTCGTGAGCACGAACGAGCGTGATCCGCAGGGCTTCGACCTCTACGCCTATGATGCCAACGATTATTCGCGCGAGCTGATCTTCGAAAATACAGGCGGTTTCGGCATCGGTGCCGTCAGCCGAGACGGCCGCTTCGTCGCGCTCGACAAGGCGATTTCGAGCGCGAACAGCGACATCTATCTCGTCGATCTCGCCGTGCCGAACGCCGAACCGAAGCTGATTACCGAGCATGAAGGCAATGTCGCCTACGCGACATATGACTTTACGCCCGAAGGCGGTGCGCTCGTCTACGCGACGAACGAAGTGGGCGAGTTCAGCCAGGCCTGGCGCTACGAGATCGCCACCGGCGAGAAAATGCCGCTGATCGTCGACAATTGGGACATCAGCTATGTCAGCTATTCGCCGTCGGGCCGCTATCGCGTCCACGGCGTCAATCAGGATGCGCTGGGTGTCGTTCGCATCTTCGATCGAACGACTGGTGAAGAGCTCGAGCTGAAAAATGTTCCCGAGGGACAGCTGAACCAGGTCCGATTCAGTCCTGACGAGTCTATGATCGCATTTGGCGTTCTCTCCGACACGGCACCCAACGACGTCTACGTCGCCGAACTCGCCACAGGCGAGGCCCGTCGATTGACCAACGCCAACAATCCGGAAATCGACCAAGACCAATTGGTCGAGGGGCAGGTGGTGCGCTTCGCCAGCTATGATGGGCTCGACATTCCCGGCATTCTTTATCGACCCCGCGAGGCAAGCGCCGGTAATCCGGTTCCGGCCGTCGTCTTCGTCCATGGCGGTCCCGGGGGTCAGACGACCAAGGGCTACAGCGCGCTGATGCAGCACCTCGTCAACAACGGCTATGCTGTCTTTGGCATCAACAACCGCGGCTCTTCAGGATACGGAAAGACGTTCTTCCACATGGACGACAAGAAGCATGGCGATGTCGATCTGAAGGACGTCGTCGCCTCGGCGGATTGGCTGAAGGGTCTCGACTGGGTCGCCGACGATCGCATCGCCGTGATGGGCGGCAGCTATGGCGGCTATATGACCGCTGCCGCGCTTGCCTTTCATCCCGAAGTTTTCGACGCGGGCATCAACATCTTCGGCGTCACGAACTGGGTCCGTACACTGGAGAGCATTCCACCGTGGTGGGGTGCCTTCAAGGACGCGCTTTATGACGAGATGGGCGACCCCGCGACCGACGCGGAGCGGCACCGCGCGATCAGCCCGCTATTCCATGCCGACAAGATCGAAAAACCGATGCTGGTCGTCCAGGGCGCGAATGATCCCCGTGTGCTGCAGGTTGAAAGCGATGAGTTGGTCGCGGCGGTCCGTGCGAACGGCGTGCCGGTGGAGTACGTCCTGTTCGACGACGAAGGCCATGGCTTCTCGAAACGCGAAAACCGGATCGAAGCGTCCGAGGCGTATCTGAAGTTTCTCGACGAACATATCGGACGATGATGGCCGAGCGCTCTTCGCCCTGTCGGCGAGGAGCGCTTGCCGCCTCGTCCGATCAGCCGTAAACGCCCGGCTTCGATGACAGCCGCGCCCGCCTCACCGCCCGTTCCCGACGGCGCGCACCCGTTCCCGCATGATCATCTTCTCGCGATCGAAGGCATGAAGCCCTGGGAAATCGGCTATCTGCTGGACGAGGCGGGGCGGTGGACGGATGGCAAGGTGCGGGGCGATGCCCTGGCGGGTCTGACGCAGATCAACGCCTTCTTCGAAAACTCGACGCGAACGCTCGTCAGTTTCGAAATTGCTGGGAAGCGCCTCGGCGCGGATGTCGTCTCGATGGCCGTCGCACAGTCGAGCGTGAAAAAGGGCGAGACGCTTCTCGACACGGCGCTCACCCTCGACGCGATGCACCCGGACGTCATCGTCATCCGGCACGAGGCCGCGGGTGCGGTCGCTTTGATCGCGTCAAAAATGTCGTGCCCCGTGCTGAACGCGGGCGACGGGCGACACGAACATCCGACGCAGGCACTGCTCGATGCACTGACGATCAGGCGGCGCAAGGGGCGGCTCGAGGGCCTGAAGGTCGCGATCTGCGGCGACGTCCTGCACAGCCGGGTCGCGCGCTCTAACTTCCACCTCCTCTCCGCAATGGGCGCAGAGGTGCGCGCCGTCGCGCCGCCAACCCTGATGCCACCCGCCATAGACCGGCTGGGCGTCACGCCCTTCACCGATATGGACAAGGGGCTGGCCGGGGTCGACGTCGTCATGATGCTGCGTTTGCAGCGTGAGCGCATGGCGGGCGCCTATTTGCCGTCGACGCGCGAATATTATCGCTTTTACGGCCTGACCGAAGCCCGCCTCGCCCGCGCCGCGGACGATTGTCTCGTCATGCACCCGGGCCCGATGAACAGAGGTGTAGAAATCGCGACGAGTGTCGCGGACGACATTCAAAGAAGCGCGATCACGGAGCAGGTCGCCATGGGCGTCGCCGTCCGCATGGCCTGCCTCGACGTTCTGACGCGCAAGCGTCGCGGGATCGACGGATGGTAGCCGCGCTTCACATCAAGAACGCGCGCATCGTCGACCCGTCGCAGGACGTCGACGACGTCGGCGATATCTTCGTGCATGACCGCAAGATCGTGGCCTTAGCGCCTGAAGATGCGGACGTCATCGACGCCGCTGGTCTCGTCGCTGCGCCAGGATTCATCGACACGGGCGTCTTTCGCGCCGACGCCGAGGCGTGCCTGGCGGGCGGTATCACGCGCGTTCTCCTGATGCCCGACCAGTCGCCGCCTCTCGACGATCCGGCGCTGATCGAACGGGCGATGCGGATCGGCAAACCTCATGTCTGGGTGCATCCGTTGGCAGCGGCGACGCAGAATCTGGCGGGTGATGAGCTGGCCGAGATCGGCCTGATGCAAGAGGCGGGCGCTGCTGGCGTCGCGACGGGGCGGGCGGCGATCTCGTCAAGTGCCGTGATGCACCGCCTGCTCTCCTATGCGAGCGCATTCGCCCTGCCGGTTGTTACACACGCCGAGGACAGCGCGCTCGTGGGATCGGCAAGCGCGACGGACGGGGAGACAGCGACGCGGCTCGGCCTGCCATCGGCCTCCGCCATTGCCGAAAGCATCGCCGTCGCGCGTGACGTTCGCCTGGCCGAAGATACGGGCGCTGCTCTCCACATCCGCACGGTGACGACGGCGGAAAGCCTCGACATCGTTCGCCGAGCCAAGGATCGCGGGGCGGCGGTGACCTGCGGAACGACACCCGCGCATCTTCTTCTCAATGATGCAGATGCGACCGACTATCGCAGCTTCGCGCGCCTGTCCCCGCCGCTCCGATCCGAGGCGGACCGATTGGCACTGATCGAGGGGTTGAAGGACGGGGCCATCGACATCCTCGCCTCTGGCCACGACCCGCGGACGCAGGAGGAAAAGCGCCTGCCCTTTGCGGACGCCGCGCCGGGCATGGCGGGGCTAGAAACCTTGCTACCGCTTGCCCTGGCGGCCCTCGGGCACGACGTTTCGCTCGCAAGGCTCGTCGATCTGATCAGCGGCGCGCCCGCGCGTATTTTCGGCCTGCCGGGCGGCACGCTCGCATCGGGCGCACCCGCCGACATCACGCTATTCGATCCGGGCGCGAGCTGGCGTATCGACGCCGACGCGCTTTCGCATGCGGCAGACAATACGCCGTTCGACCGCTTGCCGGTTTCGGGCCGCGTGAAAATCACCATAAAGGGCGGCGAAATCGCCTTCCGACGCTAAGCGCGCCCGATCAGTTCCCGCGCCATCTGGTCGGCGACGATGTTGGTCGCCTCCCGGGCGTCTTCGGCGCGTGCGAGGATTTCGCTGACGCGGTCTTCGATCTTCTCGATACGCTTCTGTACCGCCTCGGCGTCGCCGTCGCCGAAATACTCCGCCATGACATTTATGATGCCGCCCGCGTTGACCGCATAGTCGGGCGCATAAAGGATGTCCCGCTCGCGCAAGCGCTCGCCATCTTCGGGGCGCTGCAGCTGGTTATTCGCCGCCCCTGCAACGACCGCCACTTGCAGGTCCGGAATCGTTTCTTCGTTGAGCACGGCGCCCATTGCACAGGGTGCGAGTACGTCGGCATCGGTGAACAATATCTCGTCCGTCGGGACGACCGTTGCGCGTAGTTCACCTGCCAAGCGGGCGGCGCGGGCGTCATCAATGTCCGCAACGGTTAGGCGTGCGCCGTCCGCCGCCAGCTTCTGTGCGAGCACTTTGCCGACACTGCCAAGGCCCTGCACGGCAACGTGGACGCCCTTGAAACCTTCGCGGCCAAGCTTGTGCCGGACGGCGGCGCGCATCCCGAGAAAGACGCCTTCAGCCGTCCAGGGTCCGGGATTTCCGCCAGCCTTGCCGCCAGAGACCGGCAGGCCGCTGACATGCTTTGTGCGGCGCGCGATGACGGTCATGTCGTCGTCCGTCATGCCGACGTCTTCGGCAGTGACATATTTCCCGTTCAGCGATGAGATCGCGCCGCCGAGCGCCTCGAGCATAGCCTCCGACTTTGGAAAGGCGTTGCGTCGAAATAGGACGGCCTTGCCGCCGCCCGCCGGCAATCCGGCGAGGGCATTTTTGTGGCTCATACCGCGCGAGAGACGGAGGGCATCGATCATCGCCGCCTCGCTGGTCTCGTAGCGATGATAGCGACAGCCGCCCGCTGCGGGTCCGAGGTGCGTCGAGTGCACGGCGATGATCGCGCGCATGCCACTGGCGCGGTCATCGAAGACGTGCACCGCCTCATGGTCGTCGAAGGCGGGGAAATCAAAGAGGGACATGAAGGAGCTTTCGGCGCTGGCCAGAAGGATGCGCTGGGGCGACCGACGGGATTTGAACCCGCGACCTCCGGTACCACAAACCGGCGCTCTAACCAACTGAGCTACGATCGCCACGCGCTCACGCGCTCCGCGCGAGAAGCCGGGCATCTATGACGCGTGTACGAACCGGTCAACCATGGGACAAGCTGCTCAGACCTTGGGCAGCCGCCAAAATCAAAGGCAGGAACAATCCTCGTGCCGACCGATTAATAAGGGAGACCAGACGCCTGCGGACTGGCATGAAACATGCGAAGCCGCGCTGAGGGGCGCGCGCTATTTTCTTGGGGGCCAACGCAGGTGAAAAAGATCGAGGCGATTATCAAGCCGTTCAAGCTCGATGAAGTGAAGGAAGCGCTGCACGACGTCGGCGTTCAGGGACTGACAGTCACAGAGGCGAAGGGCTTCGGTCGGCAAAAGGGGCACACCGAACTTTATCGCGGTGCTGAGTATGTCGTCGACTTCCTGCCGAAAGTGAAGCTGGAGGTCGTCGTCGACGATCAGCTGTCAGACCGCGTCGTCGAAGCGATCGGAAGCGCTGCAAAGACCGGCCGCATCGGCGATGGGAAGATTTTCGTCTCCGATATTGCCGAGGCGCATCGAATCCGGACGGGCGAACGCGATACCGACGCGCTGTAGCTCAACACAACATACTTTCAATCCGCCAACCGAAAGGAACAGGACAACATGGCCAATTCTGCCTCAGACATTCTGAAGATGATCAAGGACCGCGATATCGAGTGGGTGGACATCCGCTTCACCGATTTGCGCGGCAAGTGGCAGCATCTCGGTATGGTGTCGAAGGTCGTCGATGAGGACATGCTTTCCGACGGCTTCATGTTCGACGGCTCCTCCATCGCAGGTTGGAAGGCGATTAACGAGTCCGACATGATCCTGAAGCCGGATCTCGACGCGGTCTATTTCGACCCCTTCTCCGCAACGCCGATGATGATCCTGTTTTGCGACGTCGTCGAACCCTCGACGGGTGAAATGTACGAAAGCGACCCTCGTTCAGTCGCGAAACGGGCGCAGGCCTATGTCGGCCAAGCGGGCGTCGGCAACACCATCTATGTTGGCCCGGAAGCCGAATTTTTCTGCTTCGACGACGTCCGTTTCGAAAGCGGTTACAACAAAGCCTTTTACGAGCTCGACGACATCGAGCTACCGACCAATATGGGTCGAACCTATGAAGAGGGAAACTACGGCCACCGCCCACGGGCGAAGGGCGGCTACTTCCCGGTCGCACCCGTCGACCCAGCTCATGACCTACGTTCGGAGATGGTCACGACGATGATGGAAATGGGCCTGCCCATGGATAAGCATCATCATGAAGTCGGTGCCGCACAGCATGAGCTCGGTCTTACCTTCGGCGAACTCGTCGAAACCGCCGACCGCATGCAAATTTATAAGTACGTCGTGCACAACGTCGCGCACGCCTATGGCAAGACGGCCACCTTCATGCCGAAACCGATCGCCGAGGATAACGGCTCCGGCATGCATGTTCACATGTCGATCTGGGACGGTAAGTCGAATACGTTCTCCGGCGACGGTTATGCCGGCCTGTCGGAAACCGCGCTCCACTTTATCGGCGGCGTCATGAAGCACGCCAAAGCCGTGAACGCCTTCACGAACCCGTCGACGAACTCGTATAAGCGGCTGGTGCCTGGCTTCGAGGCACCTGTTCTGCTTGCATATTCCAGTCGTAACCGGTCGGCATCCTGCCGCATTCCGTATGGAACAGGCGAGAAGAGCCGCCGCGCGGAATTCCGTTTCCCCGATCCGCTTGCGAACCCCTATCTTGCCTACACCGCGCTTCTGATGGCCGGTCTCGACGGCATCGAGAACCGCATCCATCCGGGCGACCCGATGGACAAGAACCTCTACGATTTGCCGCCCAAGCAGTTAAAGCGTGTGCCAACGGTCGCCGGATCGCTTCGCGAAGCGCTCACCATGCTCGACAAGAACCGGAAAATTTTCACGCGCGGCGGCGTTTTCACCGACACGCTGATCGACAGCTACATGGATCTGAAGATGGAAGAGCTGCTGCGCTGGGAAATGGCGCCGAGCCCGGTCGAGTTCGACATGTACTATTCGGGCTAGGACGAGCCTTAAAAATCGACTGTAAGGGTCGCGCGGCGAGAGCTGCGCGGCCCTTTTCTTTTCGCATATGGCGTAAAAAAGGGGGCGCGGCCCGGTCGGCCACGCCCCCTGTTAGATCGATGTCGGCAACCGGCGAGAAGCTATAGCCGATCGAGAATACCACGGTGGCGTCGGCAAACTTCGGAAGGCCGCCAAAGCCGCCCGTGCCTAGAGCGACTTCGCGATCGGACGAGATGTCGGTGTCGACATAGGCGACGCCGAAGGCGAGACCGAACAGCTCGGCCTCGGCTCCTAGTGACCAGTCGAGATAATTGTCGTTGAACGAGTCGCCCGTTACTGGATCGACGCCGCCAAAGGCCAAGACGCCGTCGGAATAGCCGAGGTGCCCGGTGAGCGAGATAGGGGTATTCGGGACGCCGACACCTACATCACCAAAAAGGTAGATGTTGTCGCCGCCGATCGAATCCTGATCGGGATCCCAGGCGAAACCGACGGTCGTCTCTGCGCCCGCAATTTCCGCGCCGATAGAGCCGTAAATCTCGAAATAGTCGTTATTCCCGGCGGCGCCTGGATATGTGTAGGCGAGGACACCGATGTCGAAAACGCCGATGCCGCCGAACTCCGCACCGTAACCGGCGTAAAGATCGAGTTCCAGGTTCGGATCGCCGAACGTCCCGAAACCGCCGAGATTCGACCCCCAGGCCCCGACGTAAAAACCGCTGGAATGCGCAATATCTATGCCGCCCTGAAGCGCCGGATCGGCGTCGGAGAAGCTGATGCCGCGGAACCGATAGTCACTATATAAGCCAACATTTCCCGAAATTTCCCAATCACTGGGGATGTCGGTTTCAGTCGCCTCTTCAAGGCCGGTCTGCGCCAGCACGGGCGCGGCGGTCATCATGGTGAGCGCCGTCACGGCAAGCCCGGCCACGCGTGTCGTTTTCGTCATGTTCTTCCCTTCACTTTCAGCTTTATCGCTGCTCGCTCGGAAGGGTCATCATTGCGATCGATCTTGCGCCGACCTGTCCTAACAGCTCTGCCAAGTCTTTTCGCACTGCACAAGGAAAAATTGAGTGCGAGTCGATTCGCACAACTTTCGTGCGCAGAACCGCCTTAAGCGGCTGCCCTAGCAAAAAAAGGGGCCGGACCGCTTCCGGTCCGGCCCCAGTCAAATCCTTGGGGAGGATCGCCTGTTAAGGCATATTCATATTGCAGTGCAGCATTTGAGTCTGCAAGCCCTTTCCTCAAGACAATTTTGTGAAATCGCCGCTTCTCTTTGATTTTCAGAAAGTTGTCCGGACAATTTTGTTCCCGCTATGGTCCTTCCCCCCAGCATCGCCTAAGGTCGACGGCATGAGCGATCTCTTCACTGGCGGTGCAACCGCGGCGGCCGACGATTACAACGCAACGCAAATCGAAGTGCTCGAGGGGTTGGAGCCGGTCCGACGCCGCCCAGGCATGTATATCGGCGGCACCGACGAACGCGCATTGCACCATCTCGCCGCCGAGGTGCTCGACAACTCAATGGACGAAGCGGTCGCGGGCCATGCCAGCCGAATTGAGATGCATCTCGGCGCGGACGGTACGCTGACCATCGGCGACAATGGGCGCGGCATTCCCGTCGATCCACACCCGAAATACCCGGAGAAGAGCGCACTCGAAGTCATTTTCACTATGCTGCACTCCGGCGGTAAGTTTTCCGGCAAGGCCTATGCGACGTCGGGCGGCCTGCACGGCGTCGGGATCAGCGTGGTGAATGCGCTGTCGGACAGCCTTGAGGTCGAGGTCGCGCGCCAGAAGACTTTGTACCGCCAAACCTTTTCGCGCGGCGAGCCGACGTCCGCGCTCGTAGAAGTGGGCAGCGTGCCCAATCGCCGTGGGACGCGTCTCGCCTTCCGCCCCGACGCGCAGATATTCGGCAAGGCTGCGAGGCTGAAGCCTGCCCGTCTCTACCGCCTGGCCCGTTCCAAAGCCTATCTGTTCGGCGGCGTCGAAATTCGCTGGTCCTGCGATGGAGAGCTCGCGGGCGACGACGTCCCCGCCGAGGCCGTTTTCCACTTTCCCGGCGGGCTCGCCGATCATCTGAAGGAGCTCGTCGGTACTCGCGAGTGCGCAACCGCCGAGGCCTTCAGCGGTAAGGCCGACTTCCCCGACGCGCAGGGCAGCGTCGAATGGGCGATCGCGTGGCCACTCTACGGCGAGGGGTCGAACAGCTATTATTGCAACACGATCCCGACGCCCGATGGCGGTACACACGAGACGGGGCTTCGTGCTGCGCTGGTCAAGGGAATGCGCGCTTTCGCCGAGCTCGTCAGTGTCAAGAAGGGTGCGCAGCTGACCGCGGACGATATGGTCAATGGCGCAGAGATCATGCTGTCGGTTTTTATCCGCGAGCCGCAATTCCAGTCGCAGACCAAGGACCGCCTCACCTCTCCAGAAGCAGCGCGCCTCGTGGAAACCGCGATCCGCGACCGCTTCGACCGGTTCCTTTCCGATGACATGAACCGCGGCCGCGCCCTGCTCGGCTTCGCGCTCGAGCGGCTCGACGAACGGCTGAAGCGCAAAGCGGAAAAGGAAATCAAGCGGAAGTCCGCGACGAACAAGAAGGGCCTACGCCTGCCCGGCAAACTGACCGATTGCGCGGCGGGCGCGAATGGCGACACCGAGCTGTTCATCGTCGAGGGCGATTCCGCGGGCGGCAGCGCGAAACAGGCGCGCAACCGTAAGACGCAAGCGATCCTGCCGATCCGTGGCAAGATCCTAAATGTCGCCAGCTCGACGGCGCAGAAAATCGCCGCGAATAGCGAAATCGCCGACCTGATTCTTGCCATCGGTGCGGGCACAGGCAGTCAGTATGACGATGATGCCGTCCGCTATGATCGCATCGTCATCATGACCGACGCCGATGTCGATGGTGCGCATATCGCCACGCTCCTGATGACGTTCTTTTTCCAGGAAATGCCACAGCTGGTGAAAGGCGGACGACTATATCTCGCGCAGCCGCCGCTCTACCGCATCGCGCAGGGCGGCAACGTCGCCTACGCACGCGACGACGCGCATCTGGAAGAGCTTCGAGAGCAAGAGTTCACCGGTAAGGGCAAACTCGACATTAGCCGTTTCAAAGGTCTTGGAGAGATGAGTCCGGCGCAGCTGAAGGAGACCACCATGGACCCGGAAGCGCGGACGCTGATCCGCGTTATGCTCCCGACGATGTTCGACGAACAGGCGGTCGTTTCGAACCTTGTCGACCGCTTGATGGGCCGAAATCCCGAACACCGTTTCGACTTCATTCAGGCCAACGCCAAACAGCTCGCCGACGAGGCAATCGACGCCTGAATAGGCGCTCGGTTACGCGGTAAGGGCCGCGACTACCGCCTTGATTTTCGGCTGTCGCCAGCTTGCCGATGGCGCCACCAGCCAAAAGGCTTCGTCGCTTGGCAGCGGATCGAACAGCTGCTGCACCCGTCCGGCGTCAAGGTCGCCCGCTGCGAGCGACTCCGGGACGCGTGCAACGCCATATCCAGCGGCGGCCGCATCTATGGCAAGTGCGGCATCAGCGACGCTGAGGCCCCCATCGACTTCCGGATGAGAGACGTTCTCGCCGTCGAACCATGCCTGCCAACTTTGTCCGGGGTGATGAATGAGCGCGAGTTCGGCAAGGTTATCCGGGCCGTGAATACCAATGTCGGGTGCTGCCACGACGATAATCGCCTCCTCGGCCATGCGAACGCCCGATAATTCTTCCTCCGCCGGCAGCGCACCCCAACGCACGGCGAGGTCCATGTTCGCGTTGGTGAAATCGCTCCCGTCGTCGGTCGGCAAAAGGATGAAGCGCTGTTCGGGACGATCTCTTCCCAGAGCCGCGAGTTTCGGCGCGAGCCATTTGGCGATGACGGCGCGGGGGGCACCGATGGTGACGATCTTGTCCCCCTGCCCCGCCTGCATCTGGTCGACCGCCGCCTCGATGCGCCCAAAGCCATCGCGGAGCGCCGGAAGCGCCCGCTCGGCCTCGGGCGTCAGTTCGAGATTGCGGGTCAGCCGCCGGAACAGGACGACGCCAAGCGTTTCCTCGAGCGTTCTGATCTGCTGTCCGACGGCGGCCGGCGTGACATGCAGCTCGTCGGCTGCCTTCGTGAACGACAGATGCCGCGCCGCCGCGTCGAAGACCCGAAGCGCGTTGAGAGGCAGGAGGGTTCGTTTCATATCAGCGCCAGCGTCCAGGTCCTACGGGCATCGAAGCTGGGGATCTTGCGTCATTCGTGCAAGCCAAAGTGACGGCTCGCCATCCAATGGGTTTGATCGCTAACCCCGGATCTGGAATTTGAAGTTCTGGCGCATTCCGGAGCAACCAATGGCTTCGCCTTCTCGATAAATCTTTTGATAGCGAAGACCATTTGCGATTTTTCGGGTGCTGTCGGAAAAGAGAAAAGGTGGATAAGCGTAGACGACCCGCGGCTCACGCACGTCGCCGTCCGTATCGATCTCATAATTCAGGCTGACGATGCCGCGAAAGCCTCGTTTCAAGAGATCGACAGGATAGCTTCCCCCATCGCCCGCCACAGGAACAGGGGATACGTCGAGAAGCGAGCATTGGTTTGCGGTTAGACCGCTCGACGCCAAACGCGACGAGGCCTCATCATACGCGTCTCTCTCCGCAGCGAGTGAAGCAAGCCGCAGGTTGATAAATTGCCGAGCGCGCGTATTTTCCGATGGGAACAAGTCCAGCGCAGCTCGATAATCCTCTTCCGCTGCCGTAAATCGCTCTCGCCGTTCTGAATGCAGGCCTCGTTGGGTTTTCATATAGGCAAGCGCGGACGATGCCTCAGAGCCAGCCGCACCCTCCAATCGCTCGATCCAATCATTGAGGTCCCTTGCGCGGCTCTTTGGCGAAAGATCGGCC
>JBAUIQ010000025.1:0-8566 GCA_049683075.1 Pacificimonas sp. | reverse complement strand
GCAACAGCACGTTGAACACGTCCGGATGCGCCTTCTCGACCTCGTCGAACAGGACCACCTGATAGGGCTTGCGGCGAACGGCTTCGGTCAGCACGCCGCCCTCGTCATAACCGACATAACCAGGCGGCGCGCCGATCAGGCGGGCAACGGCATGCTTCTCCATATATTCGGACATGTCGATGCGGACCATCGCGTTTGAATCGTCGAAGAGGAACTCCGCCAGCGCTTTTGTCAGCTCGGTCTTGCCGACGCCCGTTGGTCCCAGGAATAGGAAGCTGCCCATCGGCCGATTTGGGTCTTTCAGGCCCGCACGCGCACGGCGCACCGCCTTGGAGACGACTTCCACCGCCTGTTCCTGCCCGATGACACGCTTCCCGAGCGCCGCCTCCATGTTCAGCAGCTTCTCGCGTTCGCCCTCCATCATCCGGTCGACCGGAATGCCGGTCCAGCGAGAGACAACGGACGCCACATCGTCGGCGGTCACTTCCTCACGCAGCATCGCGCCCTCGGACGCTTCGGCGGCTTGGGCCAGCTGTTTCTCGAGCTTTGGAATGTCGCCATAGGACAGCTCGCCCGCGCGTTGCAGATTGCCCTCGCGCTGCGCCTGTTCCAGCTCGATCCGCGCCCGGTCGAGCGCTTCCTTCAGGTCCTGCTCGGCGTCGATCTTGTCACGTTCCGCCTGCCAACGCTGCGTCAGCGCCGCCGACTGTTCCTCCAAGTCGACGAGTTCTTTGCGCAGCGACGCCAGCCGCCCGGCGGACGCGTCGTCCGACTCCTTCTCGAGCGCGGACTCCTCGATCTTCAGCTGCACGATGCGCCGGTCGAGCGTTTCGATTTCCTCGGGCTTCGATTCCACCTCCATCCGGATGCGGCTCGCCGCCTCGTCCATCAGGTCAATGGCCTTGTCGGGCAGGAACCGGTCGGAGATGTAGCGGTGCGACAGCTGCGCGGCGGAAACAAGCGCGCCATCGGCGATACGAACGCCATGGTGCAGCTCATATTTCTCCTTGATCCCGCGCAGGATCGAGACCGTGTCCTCGACGCTCGGCTCGTCGATGACGACCGGCTGGAACCGTCGTTCCAGCGCCGCGTCCTTTTCGATATATTTGCGATATTCATCCAGCGTCGTTGCGCCGATTGTGTGCAGTTCGCCGCGCGACAGGGCGGGCTTCAACAAATTGCCCGCATCCATCGCGCCGTCGGTTTTCCCGGCGCCGACCAATTGGTGCATCTCGTCGATGAACAGGATGATATTACCATCCGACGCCTTCACCTCGTCGATGACGCCCTTCAGCCGCTCCTCGAACTCGCCGCGATATTTCGCACCCGCGATCAGCGCGCCCATGTCTAGTGACATCAGCGTCCGGCCCTTGATGCCGTCCGGCACGTCGCCATTGGCGATCCGGAGGGCAAGACCTTCCGCAATAGCCGTCTTGCCGACACCGGGATCGCCGATCAGGACGGGATTGTTCTTCGTCCGGCGTGCAAGCACCTGAATCGTCCGCCGGATTTCTTCGTCACGGCCGATGATCGGGTCGATCTTTCCGTCGCGCGCCTTCTGCGTCAGGTCCTGCGCGAATTTCTTCAGCGCATCATACTGACTTTCCGCAGACGCCGTGTCCGCCGTTCGCCCGCCCGTCAGGTCGACGATGGCCTCATTCAGCGCCTGCGGCGTCACACCCGCCGTCTTCAGCGCCGTCCCGGCATCGCCCGGCGAAAGGGTGAGCGCCAGCAGCATCTGCTGCACTGTAACGAAACTATCGCCCGCTTTGCCCGCGCTTTCCTCCGCCCGCGTCAGCACGCGGACGGCATCGTTCGCCCACTGCACGTCTTGCGCGCCGGAACCCGATACCTGCGCGATCTTCGCGATGGCCTGGTCAGTCAATTGAACGGCTGTACGCGCATCGCCCCCGGCCTTTGAAATCAGGCCGGATGCCATGCCCTGCTCATCATCCAGCAGCGCTTTCAGAAGGTGGACGGGTTCGACCCGCTGGTGGCTTTCGCGAATGGCAACCGTCTGCGCCGCCTGCAGGAAACCCTTCGCGCGGTCGGAAAACTTCTCGATATTCATCTCGGTCCTTTCGAAACAAGCTGCTTCATAAGAACGCAGCAATCCGCCCGCCGTTCACCCCGAAGGCGTGATAGCGGACTGTGTTACCCGGCTAATATGGTGAACGCTTGACGGTCGACAAGGGGCAGCACCGCTTGGACCGGGGGTTGCCAAGCTCGCCTGGCTCTGTTGACGACTGGCGACCGATGTATTCCCTAACCAACGTCTCCGTCCGCTATGGCGACACCGTCGCGCTGCGGCCCACCTCTTTAGATGTGGAGCCCGGCCGGACTTTGGTGCTGATCGGCCCGTCCGGTTCCGGGAAGACAACGCTTCTCCGCGTTCTTGCGGGGCTGGTTTCGCCGGAAGGCGACGTCGCCTTCGACGGCTCGCCAGTCACCAACTGGCAGGCGGTCCGTCGTCGGATCGGTTATGTGGTGCAGGAGGGGGGACTTTTCCCGCACCTCACCGCGCGCCAGAACGCGCTTTTGATGAGCCGCGAACTCGATCTCGATAACGGCGACAGAGTCGAAGAACTGGCGGCGCTCACGCATCTCGAACCGGACCAGCTCGACCGTTACCCGGCCGAACTCTCTGGCGGACAACGTCAGCGCGTTGGGATCGTTCGGGCCCTCATGCTGGATCCGGACGTCCTTCTTCTCGACGAACCCTTGTCAGCGCTCGATCCCATCATCCGGGCTGGTCTCGCAACCGAGCTCAAATCAATCATCGAAACGCTCGGCAAGACTGCAGTACTGGTCACGCACAGCCTCTCAGAAGCGCGCTTTTTTTCGGATCGCCTTGTCCTGATGCGCGACGGTTCGGTCGTGCAAGCGGGAAGCTACGATGAATTCGAGGCGTCGCCCGCCGATCCGTTCGTCAGCGAATTCATCGAGGCGGAGCGGACGTTATGAGGATTTGGCTGTTCCTCTTGGCGAGCCTCGTGACCATGAGTGTCCCCGCCCGTGCGGAGATCGTCGTTGCGTCGAAAGTGTTCACCGAGAGCGTGATTCTCGGTGAGATCGCCCGCATCGCCATTGAAGTGCGCACCAATGAAGTGGTCGACCACCGTCGAGAACTGGGCGGCAGTCGCTTCGTGCACGACGCCGCGATCGGTGGCTCGGTCGACGTCTTTCCCGACTATGACGGCACGCTCCTGTTCGAGACCTACGCGCTTCAAAACCCGGAGAATGTCGCCGACCTGAGGCGACTGATGGCCGACAAAGGCCTGAAAATGACGGACTCGCTCGGATTTCGAAACAATTATGCGATCGCGATGATGCCGGACCGCGCCGCCGAGCTCGGCGTGACGACCGTCAGCGACCTGCGCGCGCATCCGGATCTAATTTGGGGCATCGAGAACGCCTTCATCGACCGGTCCGACGGCTGGCGTTCGCTGAAGGCGGCCTACAGGCTGCCTCACCGAAACGTTCAAGGCATCCAACACGATCTTGGCTATCGCGCGTTGGCATCCGGGCAGACCGACCTGATCGACGCCTACACGACCGATCCGCAGATCGCCGAATACGGCCTCGTTCTCTTGGAGGACGATCTGCAGCATTTTCCAGTTTACGACGCCGTCTTCGTCTATCGTGACGACTTAGACCCCGCAGCGGCGGACGCCATCGAAGCGCTGGCCGGGCAGATCGATGAGCCGACGATGCGCGCGCTAAACGGCCGCGTCATGCAGGGCGGCGAGACCGAGACGGCGGTGGCTGCCGAGGTCGTATCGCAGATCTTCGAAACCCAGATCGACGCGTCGGCGGACGAGGACGGCCTCGCGCGGCGCGTCTGGGACCGCACGCTAGAACATCTCGCTCTCGTCGGCATCGCGCTCGGGGCGGCTCTCGTGATCGCCATTCCGCTCGGCATTCTCGCCGCGCGCCTGCCGCGGTTCGGCAATTACATTCTCGGTGCCGTGGGAATCCTGCAGACGATCCCGAGCTTGGCGCTGTTCGTCATCCTCATACCATTGTTCGGGATCGGCTTCGTCCCGACCATTGTCGCCCTGTTCGTCTATTCTCTACTCCCAATCGTTCGGAACACGCATGCCGGGCTCACTGGGATTGCCCCCGATCTTCTCGACAGCGCCGATGCGCTTGGCCTGACAAGATCGGCCCGGCTGAAGCGCGTCGAACTTCCGCTCGCGGCGCCGACGATTATGGCGGGCGTCAAGACGGCGGCCGTCATCGCAGTCGGTCTCGCCACGCTCGGCGCGCTGATCGGGGCAGGGGGCTATGGCCAGCCGATCCTTACCGGCATCCGCCTCGCCTCGACACCGCTCATTCTGGAGGGTGCCGTCCCCGCCGCCGTCCTCGCGCTCATCATGCAAGGCGCGTTCGATCTCGCCGAACGCTGGATCACTCCTCGCGGATTGTGGTTGACGCAGGCAACCTGACCGGCCTTGCCTTCCGGGCAAAGGCGGCTAACCACGCCGTCTATGGGCAAATTCTTTACCGGCGTCGTCATCTTCGCCGTGATAATCGCCATCGGTCTGATGATCTGGGAGCCGCTGACGGCACGTGGCTCCGCGCCACCACCCGAACGTGAATATGACGTCCGCATATTGCGCGACAATTTCGGCGTGCCGCACGTCTATGGAAGAACAGACGCCGACGTCGCCTATGGCACGGCCTGGGCGCATGCTGAGGACGACTTCACGACGCTTGTTGATGTCGCGCTGCAGACGAAGGGCCGCTATGCCAGCCTCGCGGGCATGGACGGCGCGGCAATCGATTATATCTACAATCTTCTTGGTGCTCGCGAGACGGCCCGACGGGGGTATCCGCAGCTGTCAGCCGATACCCGCGCATTCGTCGACGCTTATGCGGCGGGGTTGAACGATTATGCCGAAGCGCATCCGCAAGAGGTGAAGCGGGCAGGGGTGTTCCCGCTCAACGGCGAGGATGTCGTTGCGGGCTTCGTCCTTCGCGCGCCCTTCTTCTACGGTCTCGACGGCACGCTCCGCCCGCTGATCGACGGTGAAGAACCGCCGCGCCCGCCCTCTGCGCAGGTGGTCGACCATTCGGGATCGAATGCCTTTGCCGTCAGCGCGTCGGCATCGCCCGACGACACGACGCGCCTGATCGTCAACTCTCACCAGCCCTGGACCGGCCCCGTCGCCTGGTACGAGGTTCGTCAACGGTCCGAAGAGGGCCTCGACTTCGCGGGCGCTCTCTTCCCCGGCTCGCCTGTCCTCGAGGTCGGCCACAACGCCAATCTGGGCTATGGCCGGACCGTCAATCGACCCGACCTGATCGACACCTATAAATTAGTCCTCGATGACAGCGGCGAACGCTATCGATTTGGGGATGAATGGCGCACGCTTGAGAGCGAGCGCATCTGGCTGAAGATCGGCTTTGGCCCATTCGTTATCCCGGTGCCGCGAACCATATACCGCTCAGTCCATGGACCCATCATCAAGAACGATCTCGGCGCTTTCGCCGTTCGTTACGCAGGCATCGACGATGCTCGCTGGCTGGAACAGGCGCTACGACTTTCGAAGACGACCAATCTCGAAGAGTGGCGCGAGGCAATGGCCATGCAGGCTGTCCATGGCACCAATTACGTTTATGCCGACGACGCTGGCAATGTCGGCCTCGTTTACAATGCCAGCTTCCCGAAACGTCAGCCCGGCTATGATTGGGCGGGCATCCTTCCAGGCGACGATCCGGATGCGCTCTGGACTGACTATGTTACCCCTGCCGAGGTCCCGACATTGTTCAATCCGCCGTCCGGATTCGTGGCCAATGCGAACAACCAGCCGTGGCAGGCGACGCTAGACGGCGAGAACCTGATGCCGGACGACTGGGCCCCAGAACTCGGGGTCGAGGTGCGCACCACAAACCGCAGCCTTCGCATGCTCGAACTCGCCAATGCGGAAGAGGACCGGACCTGGTCGCGCGAAGAGCTTCTTACCATTAAGTTCGACAAGGGTTATTCGAAGGATCCCCGCGGCTGGCCCGCCCAATGGTGGGCGCGCGTGATGGCTGCAGATGCTCCGTCGGAAACCATGGCACTTTTACAGCGGTGGGACTGGACGCTCGACGGCGCGGGCGATGCCGACGCGCTGGCGCTCCTCGTCATGCAGGACGGCGCGCTGAAGGGGTATCGCGGCCTCGCCTTCGAGGATGCGAGCGAGAGTGTGACGGATGCCGCTTCACTGTTGATGGAGACGTTCGGACGTCTTGATCCGCCGCTCTCCGAACTCGTTCGCGTTCAACGCGGTATGGCCGATGAAGGCATTGTTGGCGGTCCCGACGCGCTCCGGGCGCTCTATTTCGACGAAGGCCGGGACGGCCGCGTTCAGGGGGTCAATGGCGACGGCTTCATCATGCTGGTCGAATGGGGGCCAGACGGTCTGAACTCCGAGAGCATCCACCAATATGGCGCGGCGACGAACCGTCCGGAGAGCCCGCATTATAGCGACCAGGCGGCCCTGTTCGCTGCCGAGGGCTGGAAACCCGTTCGCCTCGACGAAGCCGACCTTCGCGCGCATCTAACACGCGAATACCGCCCAGGGAATGACAGCGCGGAGTAGCGGCGCGGCGACCTGACCGCTTGCACGCTCTTGATGACGAATAGAGAAGGCTCGCATGACCAACGCCGCGCGCACCGACAGCAACCAGGCCGCTCACTTCTCCGCCATGGCGGACGAATGGTGGGACCGCAGCGGGTCGTCGTCGATGCTGCACCGCGTCAACATTATCCGGCTCGAATATATTCGCGAGCGTGTCGCCACGCGCTTTGGCCGCCAGATCAGGGGTGTGAACTGGCTTGAGGGGCTTTCCTGCCTAGACGTCGGTTGCGGCGGCGGCATCCTCGCGGAATGCCTTGCACGGCTCGGCGGGGAAACGACGGCCATCGACACGGCCGAAGCCAGCATCGAGGTAGCGAAGGCACACGCGGCCGCGCAAAGCCTCGCCATCGACTATCGACTGACCACCGTCGCCGATCTTGCATCGACGAAGGGCAAATACGACCTCGTCACCTGTATGGAGGTCGTCGAGCATGTCGACGACGTTCCTGCCTTTCTTGGTGATCTCGCGAAGCTGGTAAAGCCGGATGGCGTTCTCATCTTCTCCACCCCGAACCGGACGGCGATGAGCTATGGCACAATGATCCTGGGGGCCGAATGGCTGCTTGGGCTCCTTCCAAGAGGTACCCACGACTGGGACAGCTTCCTGACACCGGACGAACTTTCCGCGATGATGACGCGGGCGGGGCTGTCCGTCACCGAAACGCGGGGGATCGCGCTGAACCCGGCCCGGGGGTTCGTCCTGTCGGCGGACAAGCGGGTGAATTATATCGGGACGGCCATTCCCTGCTGAACTGTTTTCACCGCAACTAACCAAGGCTCCTCATCCCGAGCGAAGTCGAGGGACCATATGATGTTGCTGCAGAACCCTTTCGCGCGTCCCTCGACCCTTCGGCGTCGCTCAGGAGAGCCTTCGCTCGGGATGATGCCGCTATAGTGGCGGCGCCAAGTTCGCGAAGTACTTTGCCCACTTACAAAAACCGCGCAATCACGTCACGGTAGCTACGGCTGACCTTCACCTGCGCGCCCGAACCCAATGTTAGGAAGCTTTCGCCGTTCGTGTGCGGCTTGACCTCAGTCACCTGATCCAGATTGACGATGGTCGAGCGATGCACGCGCTGGAACATCTTCGGGTCCAACCGCTTCTCCAGGTCCTTCATCGTTTCGCGCAGGATCAGCGTATTGTCGCCGGTGTAGATGCACATGTAATCGCCCGCCGCATCGATCCGCTCAATGCTTTCGACGTCGACGCGAAAGATCTGGCCGCGATCTTTGATATTCAGGAGCTTTTCGTAGCGCGACGTGTCAACGGCGGTGCCCTCACCATCATCCAGCTGCTGGATCGCGTCAGGCGCGACCTCGGTCAGTAATTCTTTCAGTTGGGTGCGCTCGCTGTCGGCATTTCGCTCGGACAGGCGCTGGCGCACGCGCGCCATCGTGTCGGCAAGACGATCTTCCTCGACCGGCTTCATCAAATAATCGACCGCGTGCGCCTCAAAGGCCTTCAGCGCGAATTCGTTATAGGCGGTGACCATCACGAACAGCGGTGGGTCGATGTCGGCGATGGCGTTGATCACGCTGAACCCGTCGAAGCCCGGCATCTGGATATCGAGAAAGCAGAGATCCGGCTTATGCGTTTTGATCGCGCGAATGGCTTCGCGGCCGTTGGCGCAGGTGGTGACGATCTCGAGATCGTCAAAAGGTTGTAGCCGCATTTCGAGGCCCTTGATGGCCAGCGGTTCATCGTCGACGAGGATGGTCCTGATGCTCACGCGATTTCCCTTTCGACCAGCTTTGCCTCGGTCTGGTACGGAATGTCGAGCCGCGCAACCACGCCGCCACCCGGGCGGTCCGAAATCGTCAGGCTGGCCTTGCCATCATAGGTCTCCGCGAGCCGGTCGCGAATGTTGCCGAGCCCGACGCCAGCACCATCCACGAATTTTGGCTTTTCCGCCTTCAGACCGGGACCCGTGTCCGAC
>JBAUIQ010000024.1:0-3886 GCA_049683075.1 Pacificimonas sp. | reverse complement strand
CCGTCGGACACTCCGGCGATTTCCGCCAGTTCGCGGATCGTCGCCTGTTCGCCATCCAGCCGCTCCATCGCCCGCTCGCGCTGGGGGGTCATGCGTTCGGGCATTCCGCCGGTCAGCCGGTATTCGGTCATGGTGGCGGGCCCGCGCATCGCGCCGCCGCTGGAAAGCACCATGCGCGCCACCGCGCTCATCGGCGCGCAATAATAGTCCGCCGTCCACTCGATCAGCCGCCGCAACCGCTCCGGGATGGGCGGCGTGTCATGCGCCCCATTGATCTTCCGTAGCCGCGCCGCCTCGACCTCCTCGACCGGCAGCCGCGCGGCTTCCCAAACCACGGCGTTGATCTCCCGCGGCCCCAGCGGCACCCGAACGATCGTCCCCGGCGCCGTGGGACACCCCTCCCGCGGCGCATAATCCAGCACCGGCAGCGCGGCGTTGAGGGTGAGGACACGAAGGCGGGACATTGTTGCCGATATGAGTGGATTAATGACCGGTCGCAACGTGATCCAGCAAGGGTTGCTACCCTTGGCGCTCTTCACGGGCAGCAAGCTTATCATAAGACGAAAATCATTCCTCAGGTGGAATTTAAAGTTCTATGACGATAGTCGCTTAGTCTTGATACTGCCAAGTATTCTGGTACTCTAAGTGAATAACAACGGGAGGCGAAGACATGTCTTGGTATGTTAGATACGAGTCGGGAACAAATGAATTTATTGCCGATCAGCCGAATGAGGGCGTCTATATATTTAATTCCGTAAGCGGAACTTCATTCTTCTTCGGCGACGCCGCCGCTTACGACAGCCTGACACGACAAGCTTGGCTGGATGTCGGTGAACCCCGCCCAACCCCAAACCCGGGCGGTGTTGGCGGGCCGGTTTATGAGTACGAAGCCAGTCTTCCCTTATTTGAAGAATTTTCGGGTGGCGGGCCAGTAAGCTACAGTGAAGTGACATTTAGCCTGCCGAACGGTGTTCAAGGCGGCGGGCGAGTTGCCTCGAACGGTGATGGCTTTATCGGATTCGGCTACGGCACTCCACAAGGGCTCGGCATCTCTGCAGGAACTGCAACATCACCTGAAGCCCTGGGCGGTCTGGCTATCACAATAACTGTGGGTAATGCTCAACTTAGCAGCGGTGGGACGCTCGGCTCAACGAGCATCTCGGCTAGCAGCACCCCATCGCTATCTGTTGACGCAATGTTCTGGATACCTACAACGCCTCTTATTAATGCGGCTTCATCAACAAGCAGCGACGCGATGGCCGCAGTGAACCAAATTCTTGAGACTATTATGGGCGGAGTGGTCGCCAATGGTGGATTGGGTGGATCTGGAGGAAGTCTCGAGTATGGAACGATCGGAGGGACGCAATGCGGGCCCGACAATCAAAATGGTGAGGTGTGTGTAGCTCCGCACGATAGTGAGGTGGATGGGATTCCCTTTATAGGATTTGAAGAAACCGATGAACGCACTCTCGGTAGCACGGCAGACGGTGTGTCAGACCATCGACCACATTTAATGATAGAGTTACATGAAACGGAGTTCGTAATTGCGTAGCACCATGTATGTCGGTTTCTTGCTGGCAGTCCTCGCATGTTCAGAGGCATCTCCAGAAGAAGATGGACCGTCTAGATGTGGGTTCGGCGATAATGGTCTTCTCGTCGTTTCAGAGGACGAAGCCTTTCTATACGGAGAAATTTCAGAGAGATTTCGTGACTGTTTCGAGAATGTCCTTGCCGAGAGTGACATCAGACTTTTGAAAATAGCGAGTAACGGCGGCTCCTACCAAATGGGACACGACCTTGGTCAGTTTATTAGCGCTCGTAATATTGACATAGAGATTGAGGGCTTGTGCGCATCGGCATGCGCACTTTTTTTGGTTACGGCGGCTGATCGCATATTTGTCGATCGTGGCGACCTAATTCTTTTCCATCACTCCGCGATCGCGTTAAAAGAGTATGCAAAGCCGGATCAAAATTCCCATCTAATTGAAGAAGCTGTTGCGATTGAGTTATCCCATCTGACGGGCAGATCGACCGAGATACAGAATTTATTCATTTATCCGTTTATTCAAATGGGTGTCAGATGTATTACAATATCAACTTCTGATGAAGAAAATATAGTGAAAGGAAACAATTTCGTCAGTAAATACAGTTACGCTTACAAGAATGTGTCTTATAATAGTGAGTACTTGCAGAGCGCAGGGCTAAAGGTTGTTGGGGAACTACCTAAAGATAGGGATGATTTTCTAACCATGCGTACGAAAGCGGAACTACGCTCTGTAGAGCCCGAAGGTAGCCCGATATATTTTTCTCCGGAAGAGGTGATGCCGTCACGAGCGGAGCTGCCTCAGTCCCCTGCTTGGGTTTGGCAAACTCGGCCACTATGCTCACCGTAATCCCTTATGCCGCTCGCCGCCGTCCCGGCGCCTCGTCCTCGAACAGCTGCGCCAGTTGTTCGACCATCGTCCCGCCCAGCTGTTCGGCGTCCATGATGGTGACGGCGCGCTTGTAGTAGCGGGTGACATCGTGGCCGATGCCGATGGCGATGAGTTCGACGGGGCTCTTCGTCTCGACCCAATCGATGACCTGCCGCAAATGCGTTTCCAGATAATTACCGCTGTTGACGGAGAGCGTCGAATCGTCGACCGGCGCGCCGTCGGAGATCACCATCAGGATGCGGCGCTCTTCCGGGCGATTGACGAGGCGGCGGTGCGCCCAGAGCAGCGCCTCGCCGTCGATATTCTCCTTCAAGAGCCCCTCGCGCATCATTAGCCCAAGGTTCTTTCGCGCCCGCCGCCACGGCGCATCGGCGGTCTTGTAGACGATATGACGAAGATCGTTGAGCCGACCCGGCGCGGCCGGACGGTCGCCGGACAGCCATTTTTCGCGTGACGACCCACCCTTCCACGCGCGCGTCGTGAAGCCCAAAATTTCGGTCTTCACAGCGCAGCGCTCCAGCGTCCGCGCCAGGATGTCGGCGCAGATGGCCGCGATCGAAATCGGCCGCCCGCGCATTGAGCCCGAATTGTCGATCAAGAGCGTCACGACGGTATCGCGGAAATCCGTATCCCGCTCGACCTTGTAGCTCAGCGACTGCGTCGGGTTGGTGACGATCCGCGCCAGCCGCGCCGCGTCGAGCAGCCCCTCGTCCTGATCGAAATCCCAGGCCCGGTTCTGCTGCGCCAACAAGCGCCGCTGCAAGCGGTTTGCCAATTTCGCGACGACACCCTGCAGGCTGGTCAGCTGCTGGTCGAGATAGGAGCGCAGCCGTGTCAGCTCCTCCGGATCGCAGAGGTCCTCTGCACCCAATATCTCGTCATACTCCTCGGTGAACGCCTTGTAATCAAAGGTCGAGGGAAGGTCCGTCCACTGCATGTTCGGGCGGAAGGGCTGCATGCCCTCTTCCGCCTCGTCGCCCATTTCCGCTTCCGTCAGGTCGTCGAAGTCCATCTCTGCGTCCTGATCACCCTCCTGCGGTTCGCCGTCCGACTCTTCGCTGCGCGTATCGAGCGCGCTGTCCTGACCCGGCGCCTCCTCCTCGCCATCATCCTCCTCCGAGTCGTCGTCGCCCTCATCCGGATCGTCCACCTCGTCCTCGTCGGCCTCTGTCGATTCGGTTTCCTCATCGAGATCGCCCTCGAGTCCCAAATCGACGAGGATGTCCCGCGTCAGCTTCGCAAAGGCCGACTGGTCGCCCTGCACCTCGGACAGATCGTCGAGATGCGCGCCCGCCTGCTCTTCGATCATCTCGCGCACCAGAGCGACGCCCGTTTCCGCCTGCGCCGGGATCGGCGCGCCCGTCAGGCGCTCGCGGACGATCAGGCCGACGGCAGTCGCCAGCGGCACTTCGTCATCGGCGCGCGCACGGGCGATCGGGTCCATGCGCACC
>JBAUIQ010000023.1:0-1929 GCA_049683075.1 Pacificimonas sp. | reverse complement strand
AGAAGATGCAGCTGCCGTGGAGGCCGAACGCGCGGCCGAAACGCCAAGCTCGGTCCCGCCGCAGAGACTGAACCAAGGCGATGTTCAATCCGGTCCGGCACGCGCCCCCGCCGCCGAATTCGACGATCCGCCGCCCCCGCCGACCGGCGCCGCTGCCGTCCAGCTGGGCGCGTTTTCTACGCCTGCGCAGGCGAATAGCGCGTGGGACAAGATGAGTGGCCGATATCCCTATATCGCCGCCCTGACCAAGTCGGTTGAGGCCGTCGCGGTCGGCGGTCGCACGCTTTATCGTCTTCGCGCCACCGGCCTCCCTGACAGAGCTGCCGCCGTCGACGTCTGCAATCGCCTGAAACTTGCGGGCGAAAGTTGTGTCGTGCCGTGACGCCAATCATCTTCGCGATGTCCGGTCTCACCTTGACGCCGGACGAGCGCGCGCTGTTCCGGGACGCCGATCCGGCCGGCTATATCCTCTTCGCACGGAACATCGATACGCCTGACCAGGTCCGCGCGCTTACAGAAGAGCTTAGATCGCTGTCCGGCAACGCGAAAACACCGATCCTTGTCGATCAGGAAGGCGGGCGCGTCCAGCGGCTTGGACCGCCGCATTGGCCGGTGCACCCGCCAGCGAAGGTCTTCGGAAATGCTTGGCTGGCCGCGCCGATGACCGCGATCGAGGCGGCACGCTATCACGCGCAAGCCATCGGCAACGAGCTGAAAGCCGTCGGCATCGACACCGACTGTCTGCCGCTGCTCGATGTCGTCACCCCTGGCGCGCATGAGGTCATTGGTGACCGCTCGTTTGGCCCCGATCAGATGATGGTGGCAGCACTCGGCGCGGCGATCATGGAGGGACTGCGTGAGGCCAGGGTCACGCCCATCATGAAACATGTGCCTGGTCACGGCCGTGCCGCGGCCGACAGTCATGCCGAGCTGCCGGTGGTGACAGCCACGCGCGAAGAGCTTGCTACCGATATCTATCCGTTCGAGCGGCTCAATCGCTGTCCGATGGCGATGACCGCCCATGTTCGCTACGACGCGATCGACACGGAAAATTGCGCCAGCTTGTCTTCCAAGGTCATCGCCGAAGTCATCAGGGACGAGATCGGCTTCGATGGCCTGCTGATGTGCGACGACCTTACGATGAGCGCGCTCGATGGGAGCCTTTCAGATCGGATGGCCGCAGCGCTTCGAGCGGGATGCGACTGCGTCCTCCACTGCTCGGGTGATTTCGCCGAGATGGATGCGCTAACGAATGCCGCTCCCAACATGTCGCCCACCGCAACAGAACGGCTGGCGGCAGCCGTCGATTGGGCAGGGGATGAGCCGACGGCCTTTACGGATGCCGCGGCCCGACGCGATGCCCTTCTCGCGAGCTTATCGGTTTAGTTGACCGGAGGTCGTCGGCGATAGCTGAGCGCCTCGGCGATATGCACGCGCCCGACCGTCTCAACACCGGCCAGATCTGCGATCGTGCGACTGACCTTCAGCACCCGATGATAGCTTCTCGCCGTCAGCCGCATGGCTTCGGCGGCCTTGGCAAGCAACTCGCGACCCGGCTCGTCCGGCGTCGCGACGTCCTCGAGCAGCTTTCCATCGGCCTCGGCGTTCGTTCGGGCAGGCTCGTCGGCATATCTTTCCGTCTGACGCGCGCGCGCCGTTGCGACACGAGCGGAAATCTCGGCGCTCCCCTCCGCAGGTGGCGGCAGGGTCAGGTCCGCTGCCGTCACGGCCTGCACTTCGACATGCAGGTCGATGCGGTCGAGAAGCGGTCCGGAGATCTTCGCCTGGTAATCGGCGGCACATTTCGGCGCGCGGGCACAGGCGAGGGCAGGATCGCCAAGATGTCCGCAGCGGCACGGGTTCATCGCCGCAATCAACTGAACCCGCGCCGGATATGTAACGTGAAGGGCAGCGCGCGCGACACTGATT
>JBAUIQ010000022.1:0-3285 GCA_049683075.1 Pacificimonas sp. | reverse complement strand
GAAATCCTCGTCCGATGTCCGCCCCTCTTCGATGCTGTTGCGCCAGAACCGGCGGGCCTCGTCGTCGCCGCGTTTGTAGGCGAGGATGACCGGCAGCGTCAGTTTGCCCTCGCGAAAATCGTCGCCTGCGTCCTTCCCCATAGTCGCCGCGTCGCCCGCATAATCGATTGCGTCGTCAACGAGCTGGAAGGCGATGCCGAGGTTGCGGCCATAGCTTTCCAAGGACTCGATGGCAGCCTCGCCCGCTTCGGCGACGACGCCAGCAATCTGACACGCGGCAGCGAACAGGACGGCGGTCTTGGCGGTGATGACCTGCAGATACCGTTCCTCTGTTGTCTCTATGCGCCGCTGGGTTTGCAGTTGGTCGACTTCGCCCTGCGCGATGACGGCGGAGGCGGATGAAAGGATCTTCAGGACGCGCAGCGAACCGTCCTCGACCATCAGTTCGAAGGCGCGCGAGAACAGGAAGTCGCCAACGAGAACCGTCGCCTCATTGCCCCAGATCAGGTTGGCCGCCTTCTTGCCGCGCCGTTGTTCCGACTGGTCGACCACGTCGTCATGGAGAAGCGTCGCGGTGTGGATGAACTCGACGGCGGCGCTGAGCCGGTGGTGGCGATCCGCTTCATATCCGAGCAGCCGGGCGCTCGCGAGCGTCAGCATCGGGCGCAGCCGCTTGCCGCCGCCCGAAATTACATGACCTGCCAGGGCCGGGATCACCGCGACATCCGACTGCATTCTCGCGAGGATGATCTCGTTGACGCTGTTCAGCTCGGGCGCGACCAGTTGCATCAGCGGTTCGATCGACGGCGCGCGCGTCGCAAGATCGTGGACGGTGGCACTCATGGCTCGGCAAACACTCCTACGCGCGCGAAGACCCTCCGTCTGATGCGCGCAAGCGGGCTTGTCACCCGAACAATTCGCCGCAATGGTCCGCGGCCATGGACGACGACACTCCCGGCGAACGCCTCGCGCAATATCGGTCGAGCATCGACAATATCGACGCGGCCCTCATCCATATGCTCGCCGAGCGGTTTCGCATCACGAAGGCGGTGGGCGAATATAAGGCGCGCGAGGGCCTGCCGCCCGCCGATCCGTCGCGCGAAGCGGACCAGATCGCGCGGCTGCGGGCGCTGGCCGAGGGTGCGAACCTCGACCCGGAGTTTTCGGAGAAGTTCCTGCGCTTCATCGTGGCGGAGGTGATCCGCCACCATGAGCAAGCGCGAGCCTAGCGCGCCTCCTCGCCGAGATATTCATCCAGCCAGCGGAAGACTTCGCTGTGCCACTGACGACTGTTCGACGCCGTCAGGATCCAGTGGTTCTCGTCGTCGAAGATCAGCATGCGGCTGTCGATGCCGCGCCGCTGAAGCGCGGTGTAGGCCATCAGCCCTTGCGTATAGGGGACGCGGTAGTCCTTCAGGCCGTGGATGACGAGCATCGGCGTCTTCCAGTCCTCGACCTTCGTCGCCGGGTTCCACTTCTCATAAGCCTCCTCGCGCGCCCAATAGGGGCCGCCAAAGTCCCATTCGGGGAACCAGAGTTCCTCGGTGGAATAATAGAAGCTGCGCATGTCGAAGAGACCGGCATGGTTGACGAGGCATGTCAGCCCGTCCGGCCAAGCGCCTTCGATCCAGTTCATCATATAGCCGCCATAGGAGCCGCCCGCCGCGCAGGCTCGCTCATCGTCGATCCAGTCCCACGTCTCCCGCGCGTAGGCGAGGCCCTTCTGCAGGTCTTCCAAAGGCTTGCCGCCCCAGTCGTTATTGATGGAGTCTTTGAATTCCTGGCCGTAACCGGCGGAGCCGTGGAAATCGACGGTCACGATGGCATAGCCTGCGCCCGCCCAGACGAGCGGGTTCCAGCGGGACGACCAGCTGTTCGACCAAAGACCCTGCGGTCCGCCATGCGACCAGAGAACCGTTGGCGCGGTCTCGCCCTCTGCCAGGCCAGCAGGCTTCACAACATAACCGAAGACTTCATTGTCCCCGGCGCCTGCAAAGGAGAAGCGCTCGACCGTTGCGAGGTCGATCCCGTCCAGCTTTTCGGCATTGATGCCAGTCAGACGCATCGTGCCGTCGCCGCCGAGCCAGTAGAGATCGCCGGGTTCGGTGAGGGATGCGCGGCTGTAGAGAAGGCCGTCGTCGGTGGCGGCGATCAGGCTGACAGAGCCATCGCCTACGGGCTCTGTGGTACGCGTGCCGTCGAGAGCAACACGGTGCAAGCGGCGGTTCCAGCCGTCATAGGCAGTGACGAACACCGATGCGCTGTCCGGCGCCCACATGATCGACTGAACCGAGCTGTCGAGATCGCTCGTTAGCGGGCGCGTTTCGCCGGTCGCAAGATCGCGAAGCATCAGAACAAGCCGGTCGCTTTCATAACCAGGCCGGGTCATCGCGGCATAGGCGAGGTAGCGGCCGTCCGGCGAGACGGCGGGCATCGTGTCCGTGGCCTCATTCTCGCCCGTTAAAACAGTGGGCGCGGCGCTGCCATCGACAGGCACGCTGTAAATATCGAGATCGGTCGACCAAGCCTCGGTCCCGCCACGCTCTCGCAGTGCGAAATAAAGCGTTTTTCCATCAGCGGCGAAAGCAATGTCGCTGCCGCCGCCAAAGGGTTTGCCGGGGACATTGCCGTCGAGCGCCGCGCTGACCGCGACCGGCGAGCCCTCGAGCAAACCTTCGGATGTCAGGCCTTGCGCGAATAGCTCGGACTTGCCGCCCTCGTCCCATGTGTCCCAGTGGCGCGCGAACAGGCGGTCGTAGACGCGGCCGTCTCCGTCGGTTTCCGCCTCTGGCATGACATCGCGCCAGTAGGCGACGCGATCGCCGGACTGGGCAAGATGAAAGCCGGAAATGCCGTCCTCGATGTCCGTCACCTGCACTGGTTCACCACCCGCCGTGGGTGCCATCCAGATTTGCGAGGCGCCGGAACGACCGGACAGCCAATAGAGGCGGCTACCATCCGGAGAGAAGGTCGGGCTGCCATCGCTTTCCGGATGCGCATGTAGTCTGACGGGCGCCGCGTTCGGCGTTTTATAGTCTAGCGAGAAGAGATCGGTGCGGCCCTTGTCGGCCTCCGCATCCAGCTCGCGCATGGAAAAAACGAGCGTCGCCTCGTCCGGGGACAGCGCGACATCGCCGAGGCGATTGAGGCTGGCAAGGTCGTCCGACGTCAGCGGGCGAGCGGTGGCGGGAAGCGCGACGAGAGCGCAGGCGGCGGCGAGGAGGAAAGTCTTCATGCGGCTCGTCTAGCGCATGGATCGCCGCGGCTCTAGCGGAGGGTCAACAT
>JBAUIQ010000021.1:0-10539 GCA_049683075.1 Pacificimonas sp. | reverse complement strand
CTAATCATGGACATGACCGCAATCTTCGTCGTCGGCATGCTGTTCGTCGCGCTGCCCTGGCTGATCCTGCACTATGTGACGCAGTGGAAGCGCGGCCGCTCGATCTCGGGCGATGACGAACAGCTCTTGGAAGACCTCTACCGGGTCTCCCAGCGCCTCGACGACCGCATCCAGCCCGTCGAACGGATCATGGATGCCGACAATCCCGACTGGCGCCGCCTGTCGGCCCCGCAATCCCGCGACACCCTCGACATGAAAATCGAGGACCGCGAAACGAACATCCGGAGGATCTCATGAACCGCAATCGCTTCTACAAGAACAAGCGCGAAGGCAAATGGATGGGCGTCTGCGCCGGGCTTGCCGACTACACCGGCATCGAGGCCGTGTGGTGGCGGATCGGCGCGGTCATGCTGACCTTCTTCGCCCTCGGCCCGCTCGCGCCGATTCTTTACATCATCATCGGCATGATCGCCGACGAGCGGCCGCTCGATACCTATCGCGAGACGCCGGCCCAGGAAAAGTTCGTGCGCCAGACGCGCGCCGCGCCGCAGCGGTCCATCCGCGACGTCCATGCCCGCTTCCGGGCGCTGGACCGACGGCTGGGTGACATCGAACGTGGTGTCACCACGCAGAACACCTCACTCGCCCGCGAGATCGACGCGCTCTGAGGCATCTGAAGTAAAGGGGAAACATCATGGATTGGGGCTCACCCGAATTCGTCATCGCGATCATCGCCGTCTGCGGCGCGATCACGCTGGCCCGCAATTGGATCCAGGCGAAACACGGCTATGAGCTAGATGACGACTGGGGCAACAAGTCGAAAAAGGCGGGCACGCCGGAAGAGGGCCGCAAGGTTGCGCTTCTGACAAGCGAAAACGAGCGCCTGACCGGCCAAGTCTCGCGTCTCGAGGAGCGGATTTCCGTTCTCGAACGCATCGCGACCGATGGCTCCAACCGCCTATCCGCCGAGATCGACGCGCTGGGCCGTGAGGACGCGCGCTGATGGACGGCTGGTTCATACTCGGCTTCTTCATGATTGTCGTCGGAATTCCCGTTCTTGCGGGCGTCTTCGGAAAGCTCGGTAAGCGCTGGCTCGACATTCAGGAAAAGCAGCTGGAGCTGACCGCAAAGAACACGACCAGCACCGTCGCGGCGCAAGCCGTCCACATCGAGAAGCTGGAACAGCGGATGCGCGTTCTCGAACGGATTGCCACCGACAAGGGGACCAGCCTCGCCGCCCGGATCGAGGATCTGCGTGACGAGGATCAGACAAAGGAACTGAACTGATGGATATTGCGACCCTTCCCACATGGATCATCGCCGGAGGCATGGCGCTTGGCGGGCTGGGCATTGCCGGCTGGGTGCTGACGACCTGGCTCCGCATCAAGAATGGCTATCCGCTCGATGGCAGCTGGGGCCAGGCGCTGCACCCGAAGACGGACCGCGAAAGTGCAGAGCGCATCAAATTGCTCACCCAGGAAAATGCACAGCTCCAAGCGCAGCTATCGAGCGTCGGCGATCGTCTTGCCAATGTCGAGCGTATCGTCACCGACGGCAGCTTGAGACTGTCCGACGATATCGACCGGCTGCGCGAACTTCCGGGTGACGGGCGCGCCAACTGATGAGCTTCTGGTCCGCCATCGTCCTCATCGTGCTGATCGCCGTCGTCGGCGGCATCATCACGAACCGTCAGAAGCACGGTAAGCCCCGCGCGGGTGATCCTGAAAAGGCAGAACTTCGCCGCGAGGTTGTCGAACTCAAACAGCGTATCGCGACGCTGGAGAAGATCGCCACCGACCGGGGCCAACGCCTCGCCGACCGCATCGACGCCCTTAAGGATGAAACGGGCGACGAAAAGGAAAGGAACGACTGATGTTCACCATCGAAGCCACACTGGTCGTCGCCATCGCTGCCCTTCTGGGCGCAGGCCTGACCTTCGCCTTTGCCAGCTGGTGCTGGCGCGGATGGCTATCCCTGAAACACGCCGAACTCGGTCTCGGGACGGGCCAAGACCCGCATGGCGAACCCGCCGGCAATTCGATGTCCCGCATCGAGGTCGCGGACCTCAAGGAACGGGTCAGAAAATTAGAAGCGATCGCTGCCGGCGTCGATCTCTAGTCGGCCTGCCCTCCGTCAGACCGCCCCGAGCGCCTTCGCCCCCATCCAGAGGCCCATGCCGATCATCGCGAGATTTTCCGTCAGGGAAACGAAGCCGAGCGGTACGTTCGATCCGCCGCCAACGCAGGCGCATTTCAGTTCCCGCTTGTCGATATAGACGGCTTTGATAACGCTGACCGCGCCGACCGTCCCGATGAACAACGCAACGGGAACCGAGATGATCGGCAGCGCCTTCGCCGTCATCAATATACCCGCGAGCGCTTCGCCGAAGGGATAGATAAAGCCGTAGGGCACCCATTTCCGCGCGAGCAGGTCGTAGTTCAGGAACATCGTCGAGAAACTGCGAACGTCCTGGAGCTTCTGGACGGCGAGGAAACACATCGAGATCGACACGAACCATTCCGCGACGCGTACGCTGAGGACTGTGCCGTCGAACGCCCAACCCAGCCCCGCTGCCATCAACGCCGCAACCGCGAAAATGGCTATGACCGGCTGGTAGCTTACTTCATCGGTCTGCGTCCGCGCCTTGCCGAAATGCGCGCGCACATCGTCATAACCGCCGATGCGTTGGCCATCGATGAAGGCTTGCGGCGTCGTCTCGACGTCATGCTTTTCCTTGAAAGCGTCGGTCTGCGCGCGGGTCGTCAGGTGATGGTCGTCGATCTCGAAGCCTTTGCGCTCGAGAAGGTCGATGGTCTTGATTCCATAGGGACAAACATGATCATCCATGACCATGCGGTAGACGGTGGCAGTCTTCGTTGTCATTCGCCCATTCCTTCCGGCGTCCAGGTTCCTTCATTCACCTCGCCCTCAAAATCGGGCAGCGGCCGCCTCGAGGCTTCAGCAACGGTGCTCGCCGTCCCGTTCGCGTCGATATCGTCGATCAGCCATTTCATCTCCGCAATCTCACGCCGCTGCGCCCGGATGATATCGTTGGCGAGCTTGCGCACGCGCGCATCGTCGATCCCGGCCCGTTCAGAGGTGAGGATCGCAATGGAATGATGCGGGATCATGGCCTTCATGTAGGCGGTGTCGCCAACCGTATCCTGGCTGCGAACCAAGTACAGCGACCCCGCGAACACCAGCGCCGCGCTCACGAAGATCCCGATGTTCACCTTCGATTTCTTGTACATCCCCAGCATGAACGCCAGCATGATGATCGCCATCATCGCACCCATGTAGAGCGCCATCCACATACGCGTCTGGCTGTAGAAGACATGGTCCAGCGCATAGGTGTTGAGATACATCAAACCGTACATGATGACGGTCGACGTGAAGATCATCGCCGCGAAGCGTCCGTAACTCATGGCTTTACCTTTTCATCTTTTCGAATAGTTCGACGAGTTCGGTGAACTTCTGGCGTTGTTCGTCCTCGTCACCCGAACTGATCGCATCGGCAACGCAATGGCTGGCATGATCCTTCAGGATTTCGCTTTCGACCTTTGCGAGTGCCGCCTTGACCGCCTGCATCTGTGTCAGGATGTCGATGCAATAGCGGTCCTCCTCGACCATGCGCGCGATCCCGCGCACCTGCCCGGCAATGCGGTTCAGACGATTGAGTTTTGGATTGATCGGCCCGGCCGCCATTCTCGTCGCACCCTGTTGAAATACCCAAGGGGGGTATATAGGTGGCGCTCGGAAGGAGTTTCAAGTGCAGACTTTTCTGGCCAATCGCCGTCATTTTCTTGCGGGCGCGACTTCGCTCGTCGCGGCATCCGCGCTTCCCATTCCCGCTTGGGCCGCCGGTCGCTCGCTGGATCACGCCCGGAACGGGTTCGGGGAGGTGTCCGGCGAGGATGTTCGCCTTGCCATCGGTGATCACCACTTCACGACCGGAGGACGTTCCGGCCACGCGGTTGCTGTCAACGGCACCGTTCCGGGTCCACTGATCCGGCTGCGCGAAGGTCAGACCGCGCGGCTGCACGTGACGAACAATTTGGCCGAGGACAGTTCCATCCACTGGCACGGCCTCCTCGTGCCCTTCCAGTTCGATGGCGTTCCCGGCGTCAGCTTTCCCGGCATCCGGCCCGGCGAGACATTCACCTACGAATTTCCCATCCGCCAGACCGGGACCTATTGGTGGCATTCCCATTCCGGATTGCAGGAACAGGCCGGTCACTACGGCCCGATCGTCGTCGAAAGCGCGGAACCCGACCGGCGCTACGACCGCGACTATGTTGTCCTGCTGTCCGAGTTCACGCCGATCCACCCTCACGAGATCATGCGAAAACTGAAGGTCGGCGAGCATTATTTCAACATGCAGATGCAGTCGGTCGCCGAGGGCGACATGCCGGGCGAGATGCGCCGGATGTGGGGCGCGATGCGCATGAACCCGCGCGACGTATCGGACGTCACCGGCTCCACCTATACCTACCTCGTCAACGGCCACGGTCCCAACGACAAGCTGCAGTTCGATTTCCAGCCCGGCGAGCGGGTGCGGCTGCGCGTTATCAACGGCAGCGCGATGACCTTCTTCAACGTCCGTATTCCCGGGGTGCCCATGACGGTCATTCAGGCCGACGGGCAGGATGTCGAGGATTTCGAGGTCGACGAATTCCAGATCGGTGTGGCGGAAACCTACGACGTCATCGTTTCACCACCAGCAGGCAGCCACGCCATCGTCGCGGAGTCGATGGATAGATCCGGCATGGGCGTCGCCAGCCTGACGAGCCACAAGGGGCACCTCGCCACGCCGCCGCCGTTGCGCGAGACGCCGACGCTGACCATGGCGGACATGGGAATGGGCGCGATGGGGATGGGCGCGACGGACTATGGAGCGATGGGGCATGGCGGCATGAACGATGCGGCTGCCGATATGGATCACGACATGGATCATGACATGCGCGATACGTCCCTGCTGCCGCCGGATGTGAAGACCGGGCCGGGCGTCGACATGGTCGCGCCCATGCCGGTCGACCGGATGGACTTCCCCGGTCTCGGTCTCGACGACGTACAGCACCGCGTACTGCGCTATACCGACCTGAAGGCGAAGCGAATGAACCCGCATCGCGAGGTGGACCGCAAAATGCAGATTCACCTGACCGGGAACATGGAACGCTATATGTGGTCCTTCGACGGCAAGAAGTTCAGCGCCGTCAGCGATGACCCCATCCGCTTCGGCTATGACGAGCGCGTCCGCGTGAAGCTGGTGAACGACACCATGATGGCGCACCCCATTCACCTGCACGGCCATTTCTTCGAACTGGTGAACGGCACGGACCATATGCACCAGCCGCTGAAGCACACGATGGTCGTGCAGCCGGGTGGCACCGCGACGTTCGACCTGACGGCGAACGAGCCCGGCGACTGGGCGTTTCACTGTCACCTCCTCTACCATATGCATGCGGGCATGATGCAGGTCGTCACCGTTCGCCCGTTCCTGGCGACGGCCTGATGCGCACGCTGCTGGGTGCCGTGGCGGCGGCGACGCTGAGTTGGCCCGCCATGGCGCAGGACCATGACGCCCATGCCCATCATTCCCACGACGCTACGGATGCCATGGAGACGGGCGCGCAGGCGGCGATGCCGCATCATGAAGACGCGAACAAAGCCGTTCACGGGCGCGACGGCGCTGAGGCGATGGATCACGGCGCGCATCATGCCCCGCCGAACGCCAGACCGATGGACCATTCGGGCCACAACATCCCAAACGCAAACTCTCTTCCAGAGGCCGCACCGGAAGCCGCGGTGCCGCCCCGCGCGCTGGAAGGTCCGCGCCATGCTGCCGATGTGATATGGGGCACCGCCGCCATGGCCCCGGCGCGGGCGCAGCTTGCCCGGGAGAATGGCGATTTTCGCACCGGCTCGGTACTCGTCGAACGGCTCGAGGCGCGCTTCGGAGACGAAGATGCTTTTCTGTGGGATGTGCAGGCCTTTTACGGCGGCGACCTGAACCGCTTCGTCCTCAAGTCGGAAGGCGAGGGCGCGTTCGGCGGAACGGTCGAGGATGCGGAGATTCAGACGCTTTATAGCCGTGCAATCACACCCTTCTTCGATCTTCAGGCCGGTCTTCGGGTCGATCCGGAACCCAACACCCGGACTCACGCGGTTTTGGGCATCCAGGGACTTGCCCCCTATATGTTCCACGTGGACGGCGCTCTCTTCCTGTCCGACCGCGGCGACCTGACGGCGCGGGTGGAGGCCGAATATGATCAGAAGATCACGCAGCGGCTGATTCTACAGCCGCGCCTCGAACTCGAAGCCGCCGCGCAGGACATTCCCGAGCGTGAAACGCGGAGCGGGTTTACGAAGTTCGAAACCGGCCTCCGCCTCCGTTACGAAATCGAGCGCGAGTTCGCACCCTATCTCGGCATTGGCTACGAGGCTGCACTCGGCGAGACGGCGGATCTGAAGCGGGACGCGGGGGAAGACCCCGACGGGTTCGCCTTCCTCCTGGGCATTCGCGCCTGGTTCTGAACATGAAAAGGGCCGCGCGGATTGCTCCGCACGGCCCTCTCATTTCCGGCGCAATGGCCGGACGGTCGGATAGGCTTAGAAGCCCATACCGCCGCCCATGCCGCCCATGCCGCCCATGTCGGGCATGCCGCCACCGGCACCTTCCTTCTCCGGAACGTCCGAGACGGTAGCCTCGGTCGTGATGAGAAGGCCGGCAACTGAAGCTGCATCCTGCAACGCAGCGCGGACGACCTTGGTCGGGTCGACGACACCGGCAGCCACGAGATTCTCGTAGATGTCAGTCGAGGCGTTGAAGCCCTGGTTCTCGTCACCACCGTCCATCAGCTTGCCCGAGACAACGGCACCGTCGAAGCCGGCATTCTCGGCGATCTGGCGCACAGGCGCGGTCAGTGCACGGCGAACTATGTCGACACCGCGCGTCTGATCGTCGTTGATACCCTCAAGACCCTCGAGTGCCTTGGTGGCGTAGAGAAGCGCGGTACCACCGCCAGGGACGATGCCCTCTTCGACGGCGGCACGAGTTGCGTGCAGCGCATCGTCGACGCGGTCCTTCTTCTCCTTCACCTCGACCTCGGACGCACCGCCGACCTTGATGACGGCAACACCGCCCGCAAGCTTGGCAAGGCGCTCCTGAAGCTTTTCCTTGTCATAATCGGACGTCGTCGTCTCGATCTGGGCACGGATCTGTTCGACGCGCGCCTTGATCTGGTCGCCCGCACCGGCCCCGTCGACGATCGTGGTGTTGTCCTTATCGATCGTGACGGTCTTCGCCGAACCGAGCATATCGAGCGTAACGTTCTCGAGCTTGATACCAAGATCCTCCGAGATCATCTGACCCTCGGTCAGGATCGCGATGTCCTCGAGCATGGCCTTGCGACGATCGCCGAAGCCAGGCGCCTTGACGGCGGCAATCTTCAAGCCGCCACGCAGCTTGTTGACCACGAGCGTTGCGAGCGCTTCGCCCTCGACATCCTCGGCGATGATGAGAAGCGGACGGCCGGACTGGACGACGGCTTCCAGGATCGGGAGCATCGCCTGCAGGTTCGACAGCTTCTTTTCATGAATGAGGATGTACGGATTTTCGAGCTCGGCCATCATCTTGTCGGGGTTGGTGATGAAGTAAGGCGACAGGTAGCCGCGATCGAACTGCATACCCTCGACGGTTTCCAGCTCGGAGACGAGACCCTTGGCCTCCTCGACGGTGATGACGCCTTCCTTGCCGACCTTTTCCATGGCCTGCGCGATCATGTCGCCGACATCCTTATCGCCGTTCGCGGAGATGGTGCCGACCTGCTTGATCTCGTCATTACCGGCCACGTCCTTCGAACGCGACTTCAGGTTCTCGACGACCTTGGCGACGGCAAGATCGATGCCGCGCTTCAGGTCCATCGGGTTCATGCCGGCAGAGACCGACTTCAAACCTTCGCGAACGATCGCCTGGGCGAGGACCGTCGCGGTCGTCGTACCGTCACCGGCGATATCGTTGGTCTTCGAGGCCACTTCGCGCACCATCTGGGCGCCCATATTCTCGAACTTGTCCTTCAGTTCGATCTCCTTCGCGACCGTCACACCGTCCTTGGTGATGCGGGGTGCGCCGAAGCTCTTCTCAATGAGGACGTTACGACCCTTGGGACCGAGCGTGACCTTCACGGCGTCGGCGAGGATGTCCACGCCCTTCAGGATGCGCTCACGCGCGTCGCGGCCGAATTTTACGTCTTTGGCTGCCATGTCTGACTACCTTTCGTACTATATTATCTGGGAAAAGAAGGTTGGACCGTCTCTCAGCTCATGATGCCGAGGATGTCGCTTTCCTTCATGATGATCAGGTCTTCGCCATCGATCTTGACCTCGGTGCCGGACCATTTGCCGAACAGGATCTTGTCGCCGGCCTTCACCTCCAGCGGGGCGATCTCGCCTGCATCGTTACGAGCGCCGGTGCCAGCGGAGACGACTTCGCCTTCCTGCGGCTTTTCCTTCGCGCTGTCGGGAATGATAATGCCGCCCGACGTTTTTTCGTCGGCCTCGATGCGGCGGACGAGAACGCGGTCGTGCAAGGGACGGAAGTTCATACTATGTCACCCTTCTTCGGTAGAAGTGAAAAGGAGAATTGGCACTCGCCGAATGGGAGTGCCAACAGGGCGCGATATGTGAAGCGGTGACCCACGAGTCAACGCCCCGGGCAGATCAATTTTTCATGACGCTGTTCGAAAGGGCGGGAAGCCCCTATCTCACGCACCTGAGGAGGCGGCGATGCCGTCTCCATACATGCCACCAATGGGTGAAGCGGGAAGGCGTTCCAAGATCATGGCGATGGTGAAAAGTTTCTGGCGGTTCCTGGTGGGCGTGAAGGATTTTCTCGTCCTTCTGCTCATGCTGTTAATCTTTACTGCGATCGTCACCGCACGCTCGATCGGCGGTGACGAAGAGCCGGGGACGACCACTGGCGCCCTAAGCATCGACCTTTCCGGCTTCCTTGTTACGCAGGCGCAGGACGTCGATCCGTTCGCGCTGTTCGCCGGGCCCGCACCGATGGGCGAGATCGAAACCCGCGCGCTCATTGAAACCATCGATGCCGCGCGCGGGGATGAGGATATCGAGATGCTGGTCCTCGATATGGACGGCTTCTTCGGTGGCGGGCAGGCGGACATTCAGGCGGTCGCCGGTGCGGTCGCCGCCTTCCGTGCCGACGGCAAGCCCGTCGTCACCTATGCCTCGGCCTATTTCGATGACAGCTGGCTGATCGCGGCGCATGCGGACGAGGTGTGGCTCAATCCTCTGGGCGCTGTGTTCATCGGTGGCCCGGGCGGCTCCAACCTTTATTTCGGCGAAGCGCTCGAACGGCTGAAGGTCGACGTCAATGTCTTCAAGGTCGGCACATATAAAAGCGCCGTCGAACCCTACATCCTGTCCGAAGCCTCAGAGCCCGCCAAGCGCGTGCGACAGGCGCTCGCCGACGATATGTGGAACATCTGGCTGCAGGACGCCGAAGCGGCACGTCCGGGTGCCAACGTTCCGGGCTACATAGCATCGCTCGGCGATACCGTTCGCTCGGCGGGCGGCGACTTTGCCGAAGCCGCCTTGGCGGCGGGTCTCGTGGACAGGATTGGCACACGCGTCGACTTCGGGCGAGTTGTGGCTGAATCGGTCGGGGTCGACGACGAGAGTGTGCCGGGAAGCTATCTGTCCGTTGCCTATGACGATTACGACGCGGGCGGTCTCGATCTCGGCGGTGACTCCGTCGGCATCGTTTATGTCGCTGGCGACATCGTCGATGGCGAGGCACCTGCCGGGACTGCCGGTGGCGCGACGATCGCTGCCCTTATCGAGAGAGCCGTGGCAGACGAAGACGTGAAGGCGCTCGTCGTGCGGGTCGATTCTGGCGGCGGCAGTGTCACCGCATCGGAAGACATTCGGCAGGCGCTCGTCACGGCGCGCGAGGAGGGCCTTCCCGTCATCGCGAGTTTCGGACCAGTCGCCGCGTCGGGCGGCTACTGGCTGGCCACGGCCGCGGACCAGATCGTCGCGCAGCCCTCGACGATTACGGGCTCCATCGGTGTCTTCGCGGTCATCCCGACCTTCCAGAAGGCATTGGGCGAAATCGGCCTCAATGCGGACGGTGTCGAAACGACACCCTTCTCCGGAGCCCCTGATATTCTCGGCGGCTTGAACGTCGAGACCGAAGACATGCTGCAGCTGAGCGTCGAAGACATCTACCGGCGTTTCATTGGTCTCGTCGCGACGGCGCGCAAACTGACGCCGGAGCGTGTCGACGAGATCGGACAGGGACGCGTCTGGTCGGGCGCGGCCGCGCGCCAACTCGGGCTCGTCGACAGCTTCGGCACGCTCGACGATGCGATTGCGCTCGCAGAAGCCGCTGCCGGCTACGATGTGGGCGACCTGCGCCGGATCGATGTCGAGGAACAACCCTCGCTCCCGATGCAGCTGCTCGAGGAATTCTTCGTCGGCGAAGAGGCGCCGACGGTCAGGGGCGGCACGCCCGCCGAC
>JBAUIQ010000020.1:0-1722 GCA_049683075.1 Pacificimonas sp. | reverse complement strand
AAGATCCTTTTGAATGGCTGCGAGCTTCTGGTGATCGACGAAGCGGACCGGATGCTCGACATGGGGTTCATTCCCGATATCGAATTCATCTGCGACAAGCTGCCCGAAACGCGGCAGACGATGCTGTTTTCGGCCACCATGCCGCCGCCCATCGAAAAGCTGGCGAAGAAGTTTCTCAACAATCCCAAACGAATCGAAGTCAGCCGCGCGGCCAGCACGAACAAGGACATCACCGCCTTCAAGGTACCGGTCTCCCCGCGCAAGAAGCGCGAGACGCTGGAATGGCTGCTGCGCAACGACCACGTCGAAACCGCCATCGTGTTCTCCAACCGCAAGACGACCGTGCGCGAACTGAACAAGTCGTTGCAGAAAAGCGGGTTCATGAGCGGCGAAATTCACGGCGACATCGACCAGGCGACGCGCAACAAGGAACTGGAACGGTTCAAGACGGGCGACATGAATATCCTGGTCGCCAGCGACGTTGCGGCGCGCGGGCTGGACATCAAGGGCGTCAGCCATGTGTTCAATTACGATACGCCGTGGCATCCGGACGATTACGTCCACCGCATCGGCCGTACCGGGCGTGCCGGGGCCAAGGGTCGCGCGTTCACCTTCGTGACCGAAGCCGATGCGGAAGCCATCGAGAACGTCGAGAAGCTGACCGGCGGCGTCATCCCCACCTTCGGCAAGGATGACGTACGCGTCGATATTGCACCCGCGAATACGCCCAAGCCCCAGGCCAAGGCTGGGAGCGAAGCGAAAAGCGAACGTCCGGCGAAAAGCGAAAGCCCATCAAAAAGCGAAAATGATGGCGATGATCAGCGGCCCAAGCGGTCGCGCGGACGCAAGGCGCCGGAACGCACGGACGAAAAACCGGAGCCAAAACCGCGATCGAAACCTGCCAGTCGCAGTAATGCGACACTGCAGGATGCGAAGCCCGCCCGCAAGGCGCGTCGCGATGGCGAGCCGCCGGTGCCTGCCGGAGAATGGAACGGGCCGAAACCCGACTTCCTCGGCATCGGTTTCGAATAACGCTTCCGCACCTCTTCAAGCCCTTTGACGAAGGCCCGATTATGTTCCGTTTCCTAGTTTCCACAGCATGCGTCCTGATTGCCGGCGCAGCGCCAATCGCGGTGATGGCGCAGGACAATGGTGGCGAGCGTACGCGCATCGCGCTCGGCCCGCAGCTCGTCCCGCAATATCCCGGTGCCGACAGCGTCGTCGTGCGCCCGCTGATCGATATCTCGCGGGGCCGCACCGATCAGGAATTCGCGTTCGAGGCAGTCGACGAAAGTTTCGGCGTCACCGTGCTGCGGGGCGAAGGGTTTAAGGTCGGGCCATCGCTGGGATTTCAGGGCAAGCGCCGGTCGAGCGATGTTGGCGGCGTCCTGCCCGAAGTCGGTTTCAGCTTCGAAATCGGCGGCTTCGCGCAATACGACCTCAGCGATAATTTCCGGGTCCGCAGTGAACTGCGTCAGGGCGTTTCCGGCCATGACGGTCTGATCGCGAATGTATCGGCGGACGTCGTGTTGCGTAACGGCGACGATACGGTCTTCTCCTTCGGTCCGCGCGTGACGCTGGCCGACGACAAATACCAGAATGCCTATTTCGGCGTGGCACCCATCGACGCGGTTGCGTCGGGCCTGCCTGCTTATGATGCTGGCGTCGGCGTGCAGTCGGTGGGGGGAAAGGTCGGGTTTATCGAGCAGTTCACGCCAAGCT
>JBAUIQ010000019.1:0-10603 GCA_049683075.1 Pacificimonas sp. | reverse complement strand
GTGCATACGAGACGATTGTACACAAAGATTTCGTCTGCACGGTGGACCAGAAGAACGGCCGTATCGCCGCCAGCTTCGAGGCCGTCCTGACAGATGCCGATGGGGGCGTCACGCGCCTGTTCAATACGAATTTCTGGCGTATCCGAGACGACAAGTTTCAGGATGTGCACGTCTACATGAGCGGCGAGAACGTACTCGTCTGACTGAGAAAAGGGGGACCGCCGTCATGGCTGCCAAATCCAAACTATTCGCCGGGAGTGCACTCTTCGCAGTCGCATTGATTGCCGCACCCGCTTCAGCGCAGCAGGCACCTACAGACACCGGCGCAAATGTAGACGACGCTATCGATGTCATCACGGTCACGGCTCGACGTCAGTCGGAAACCCTGGCGGAAGTACCCGCATCCGTAACAGTCTTCACCGACGACGTGATCCAGCAGGCGCAGATCGACACCGCCGAGGACTTTCTCGCGCTGACGCCAGGTGTGACCATCGTGACTGGCACGGCCGAGGCGGGTGACACACAGATCAACATCCGCGGCATCAACGGTGCGCGTGATGCGGAGAGCTCGGTCGCTCTCGTCGTCGATGGCATCTTGAAAACGAACACCGCACAGCTGAACCAGCGCCAGGGTACGCTGCGCCAGATCGAAATCCTGAAGGGCCCTCAGGGTGCCCTCTACGGCCGCAACGCCGCAGCCGGCGCAATCGTCGTGCAAACCTTGAAACCCGGAGACGTCTTCGAAGCGGGTGGCACAGCGCGCTATGCCGAGCAGGATACGATCGAGGCTGACGCCTATGTCGCCGGGCCGCTGGGCGACAATCTGGGTTTCGTGGTCGCGGGCAGCTATCGCACAACCGACGGCGATTTCCGCAACGAGTTCCTCGGAACGAAGACGGTCGACGATCAGGAAATCTGGTCCATCGACGGGCGTCTCGTCGCCGAACTGGGCGCGACAGAGATCGACGCGAAGGTCCGATATGCCGACCTTTCCGGCGCGTCGATCAACTTCAACGCCGCCTTCCACCTGCCAAACTTCGCGGGCGTCGATCCGAACTTCTTCGAGGACGTGAACGACCATCCGTTCAACTATTATTCGAATATCCGCCCCACCAATGATCAGGAAAGCTTCGACGCGTCCGTTAAGATTGACCATGATTTCGATACCGTCCGCCTGACCGCCTGGGCGCTCTATTCGGACGTCGATCAAAGTCTCGTCGCCGATGGCACGAGCGCCGACTTCGCCCGCTACATCCCCTTCCCGGCGCCGAATGACGTCGCGGGCGCGGTCGCGGGCGCCTGTTTCGCGACGACGGCAGAACTGACCGGCTTCCCGGTCAACTCGCCGGGCTTCATCGGAACCAGCCCCGTTCCCTTCATCTTCGATCCTGCGAACGGCTCGACATTCGGTCCCTACTCACCGACGACCTGCGACGGCACGCAGTATCAGATCCGAACCCAGGAAGATTACAGTGCCGAGCTTCGCCTGTCGTCTAACACGGACGGGCCGCTTCAATGGGGCATTGGCGGCTATTATCTCAACATCGACCGTGAGGTTGGCGTCAGCCTCGGCGCGGATCTCGGCCAAGGCGTCATTCGCGAACTCTATAACGAGCCGGGCAGCGCCAACCCGACGTCCCAGCTTTATAACGACCGCTTCGAAACCGACGTTTACGCCGCCTTCGGCAATGTCGACTTCGAGGTAAACGACCGCCTCAAGCTCGGTGCCGCCTTTCGCTACGATATCGAGGATCGTGAGGTGACGAACCTCGTACCGAATGTCCTCGATCCGATCACCGGCGAACCGATCAATCCCGGCCAGGCCTTCGGTCCGATTGGTCCCCAGTCGGAAAGCTTCAAGCAGCTACAGCCGAAGATCAGCTTCAATTGGGAAATCCTCGACGGCCAGAATCTGTATGGAAACTGGGGCATCGGTTTCAAATCGGGCGGCTTCAACAACCAGGGCTCTGCAGCGATTGTCGACAGCGCTTTCAACCAGTTCATCGATGCTGGCGTCACGATCGAGGACATTTACGACAAGGAAACGTCGTCCGCGTTCGAGCTTGGCCTGCGCGGCGAAGCGGGGCCGTTCCGCTACGACATCGCAGGCTATTACACCGAAGTCGACGACATGCAGTTTTTCGAGTTCTTCGTCGGCGGCTTCGGCCTGCTACGTGTCGTTTCGAATATCGATGAGGTCGAGCTCTATGGCTTGGAAGGCAATTTGACGACCGAGCCAGTCGAAGGCTGGACGCTCTTCGGCAGCTTCAATGTCACCGAAAGCGAGATCAAGGACAACGCCTCGCGGCCCGATACCGTCGGTAACCAATCGCCCTATACGGCCGACTATACCGTGAACCTCGGTAGCCAGATCGAAGCACCGATCACGCGAGAGCTCGACCTGACGATGCGCGCCGATTACCGGATCACGGGACCGACGTGGTTCCACACGGTGCAGGATCAGACACGACCCACGCTGTTCAGCGGGCTTCTTCCGATCAGCGCTCTCGCCCTTCCCGCGGAAGTTGGCGATGGCCAGTTCGGCATTACGGAGCGCGAGGCCTTTGGCGTCCTCGACCTTCGTCTTGGTCTCGCGAGCGAGCGGTTCAACATCGCCGTGTTCGCCGAGAATGCGCTCAATCGGAAATATCTGAACGAAGTTATTCCGGCGATCGAGTTTGGCGGGTCGTTCATTTCACCCGGCACACGCCGCCGCGTCGGCGTCGAAGCGGGCTTCCGGTTTTAAGAGCGAACTTTCGAAGCCCTTGGTCGAGATGGTCGGGCCGTGACTCACTGCCGACGGGAACGCTAAGCTGGTGTCTTCAGTCGCCCGGCATAACCGCCGGGCAAGACATCGTCGTAAAAGGCGAGCGCTTCGGTCATATCGTCCTCGTAGTTTCCGGTCGGATGTATCACGGGGCCGAGCCCCACCCTGCGCCCCTCATAATCCATATAGCCGCAAACGATCGGCACGTCGGCCGCCTCCGCAATGCGATAAAAGCCGCTCTTCCAGTCCTTTACGCGTTCACGAGTGCCCTCAGGCGCAATGGTCAGCACGAACTCGTCGCGGGCGGCAAACTCGGCTGCCATCTGCGCAACCATCCCGCCGGGCCGCGACCGATCGACCGGCACGCCGCCGACGCCCCGCAGGAACCTGCCGAGTGGCCAGCGGAATAATTGACGCTTCGCCATGAAGTGAAGATCGACACCCAGGTCATGCCCTGCCCCGAGGAGATTTGGCAGGTCCATGCCGGTCGTATGCGGCACCGCGATGAGAACGAATTTCCGCTCTGCCGGAGCCGATCCCGTGACGGTCCATCGCCCGCGGCGGTAAATCCAGAGAAGACATCGGCGGAAAAGTCGCGCGGACAGGGTAGCTTTCATCGTTGCCCAATTCCGCCAGAGGTCTCAGCCAGTCGTCGAGATGGTCTGACATTCGGCCCATGGGCGCGCAACTCCTGAAAGCCGAAGACCACGTCGTCGTTGCAATTTGAGCCGCCAGTCCGTTGGCAACGCGGCATTCCTCGCTCCCGGAAAGGCATTGACCCCACCGAGGGAAACCCCTCTAGAGGGACGGAAGACGGTACCGCCTCTTTGCGGCCGCTGTCGCAAACATACCCAAGGAGGAGTACCCCAATGGCAAAATCCCCAAATGCGCTTCAGCAGCCGATGAAATTGTCGCCTGAGCTCGCGGCCGTCACCGGCAAGAGCACTATGACCCGCGCAGAGGTGGTCTCCGCCATGTGGGTCTACATCAAGAAGCATGACCTTCAGAACCCTGAGAACAAGCGTGAGATCATGTCCGATGGAAAGCTGAAGCCCATCTTCGGCAAGGATAAAGTCACGATGTTCGAAATGAATAAATTGATTTCGCCGCACCTTACCAAGGCCTAATCGACTTTCATCCGACGAAGGGGCGGTGTCGTGCGACGCTGCCTCTTTTTTTCATTTTCAGACTAACCCTGCTCTTGTTGCGACTGCGACCCCACGCCAACGGTGTGGGATGGTCAAAGACCTTGGCCGTACATCTCCTCACTATGCGAACAAACGCTCATGACGATGTCTCGCTGCCGCTTCGCAACCATGTCGATTAGAAGATCGCGCTCCGGCGGACGCTGTTAGAGCGTCTCAAAGAGATTCGTCGCTTTCAGTCCGGTGACGAGGAATAGTGTCAGTCTCGGACCTCGACATCGTTCCAAAACGCGACGCGATCTTTAATTTCGGCCGCGGCGTCCTTGGGTTCCGGATAATACCATGCGGCCGCCTCGTTTCGCTCGCCATCGACGACCACGGTCAGGTAGCTTGCATCGCCCTTCCACGGGCAGTGACTCGTCTTGTCGCTGTGCTCGAAATGAGCTTCCTGCAGTGACGATCGTGGGAAATATGAATTGCCTTCCACGGTCACGATATCGTCGGACGCCGCGATGACGGTGCCTTTCCAGGATGCTTTGGCCATCACAATCTCTCTTCTGCTCGGTTGGTTCAGCCCAAGTTCAATGCGCGAGCGTCATGACGGGTTTCAGAGAGGTGGGGACCGCTCGAAGGAGAAACGAAATGTCGTTTGACAGGATGAAGGCGGGCCTCATCGCGATTGCCGCACTCGGCTTGGGTGCATGTAGCTATGGCGACTACGGCTATGGCGGTGTGAATGTTGGGGCGTCCAGCGGCGGATATTACGACGACGGCTACGGCTATGGCACCGGCTATGTCGGCGTTCGCGCTGGATATGATAATCGATATTACGATCGATACGGTTATCACCGGACCTATCGGTATCCCGCTTACTATGGCTGGTACAACAACTTCTATTATCCCGGTCACGACATCTACGTTTACGATCGTCGGGGTCATCGGCATCGTTGGCGCGAGGGTCATCGCCGCTATTGGGAAGGCCGCCGTGCAAAATATCGTCATTGGCGTGGACGCAACCCGGACGTCCGTATCGACAAGATCGACCGGCGCCTTGCGCGACTAGAGCGGCGCGGTGGAGACCGACGCATCGACCGCTTGGAAAACCGCCGCGACCGTGTTGCCCGTGGCGACCGCCGCGATCGGCGAGAAGACCGGTTGGACAGGCGCGACAGGCGTGATGATCGCTTCGAAAGACGCACGGATCGTCGCGATCGTATCGATCGGCGAGATCGACGTGACGAGCGCGCGGACCGCCGTGACGGACGAGGCGACCGTGCCGATCGACGGGAACGTCGTCGTGAACGCGCGGATAGGACAGGCGTATCGAATGACCGCGGCGTCCGCGTGCGACGCGGCAACGGTGTAGCTCAGCGTGAGCGAACCCGCCGCCAGGATATGCAGCGACGCACTTCCCAGCGGGGTGCCGATGTCAGAGCCGAACGCCAGCAGCGCGCAGGTCAGGCGGCTGCGCGGGGGACGCGCGCCGAACGCAGAGAACGAGCTGAACGGCGTCCGCGTGCCGAGCGGCAGCCTCGCGCCGAACGCAGGCAGGCGCAGGTGAGGCAGCAGCGTCGCGAGGAATTTCGGCGGGCTGACCGTCGCAGCGCACGATCCGATCGGCCCAGACGAAGTGAGCGGCAGGGCCGCAGCGTTCGGGGGCGCCTCAGTGATAATTGACGCCCCAATCGGAAGCCACGCTACGCGCAATCAATCCTGTAATTAGAGCCTTGTGCCGTCGGTTCACTTCGAAGAATGGCGGCGAAGGCGCAGGGGTTCTCTAGTAGTCAGTCCCGTAGCTGTTTGAAGAGAACGATTGTCGAAAAAAGGGGCGGCAGTGTGACGATCCGCGTAGCGAGGGCGGCGCTGCTGTTATCGGTGTGCGCCGCTTCGGCGAGCGCTTCCACCGACAGCTCATCGATTGGCGCCGACAGCGCGTTTGTCGAAACCGAAATGCCGGTCACACCGGCTAGAGCCGGCCTGATTGAGAGCTACCTACCGGCATCATTCGATCGCTTCTCACCAAATAACGCACTCGACATGGTGCGACAGATCCCCGGTTTCATAATCGATCAGGCCGATTCCAGACGCGGGTTCGGTCAAGGCGGCGCCAACGTAATCTTCAATGGGCGTCGCCTCTCGGGAAAGTCGAACGATGCCGTCGACGCGCTATCCCGTATTTCGGCTGAGGACGTCGTCCGGTTCGACATCGTGGAAGGCACCAGCCTCGATATTCCCGGTCTTTCCGGGCAGGTCTTGGACGTCATCAGCCGCCGGGACGGCATTTCGGGTCAGTTCTCCTACGGGATCAGAGGTCGAACCGATAACGTCCCTTGGCAATTTGCCGATTTCAATGTCTCGGTTAGCTGTGGAGACAATCGACTGGGATGGACGCTCGCGCTTGAGAACGATCATTTCAGAGGCGGTGACGAGGGCCTCGAACGAGTGATCTCCGCAGACGGGACGGTCATCGAGCATCGTAACGAACGCCAAATCTACAAAGGCGACAACCCCGAGCTATCGGGCGCGCTGCGTTTCAACGGCAACGACGGCTCGGTCCTAAATTTGAATGGACAAATCGGCGGCGATTTCTTCCGCACGCGCGAAATCGGCGATCGATCCGGCTTCGGACTGGCAGCCAATGAGAGAATTTTTCGTCGATCCGAGGACGAATTCGCCTACGAAGTCGGTGGCGACTACGAGTTCGACGTCCGCGAGGGGCGGTTGAAGCTGATCGGTCTGCGCAGTTTCGAAGATAGCCCGACATTGACGACGGTAAACACGACCTTCTTCGATGGATCTGCGGAGGACGGCATAAGGTTCGATCGGGACGCCGACGAGGCGGAAACGATCGCGCGTGCTGAATATAGCTGGAAGGCTGGGCCGGCCGATTGGCAGGTAAACCTCGAAGGCGCCCTCAACAGTTTGACAATCGACTCCGCGCTCGAAGAACGCGATGACGCCGGTGAGTTTCAACCTGTCCCGCTTCCGGGGGCGACAGCCAGCGTTGAGGAGAAGCGCGCAGAGCTTGGCCTCAGCTACGGCCGACCGCTGTCATCCGTTCTTGCGTTGCAGGCGTCCGTGGGCGGCGAGTATTCGGAGATCAGTCAATCGGGCCCCCTTGGGCAAACTCGCAGCTTTGTGCGGCCGAAGGGGTTCGTTTCTCTTGCCTGGCGTCCGGGAGACGGGTTCGACATCGCCGCGAAGGTCGAGCGTGCGGTCGGCCAGCTCGACTTCTTCGATTTCATCGCGACGGTGAACATCAATGACGACCTAATCGATGTGACGAATGCCGATCTCGTCCCTGCTCAGTCCTGGGAAAGCGAGCTCGAAATCACCAAAGAGCTCGGCCCTTGGGGCAGCCTGACGGCGAGAGGCTATTACCAGGCGATCACCGATATCGTCGATCAGGTTCCCATCGGACTGACTGGCGAGGCACCCGGCAATCTCGACAATGCCGAGGTGTACGGGATCGAGTGGAACAGCACGATCCTGGGCGAGCCCGTTGGTTGGGACGGGGCACGGCTGGATGTCGAATTGCAGTTTCAGCGAAGCCGCCTCGATGATCCGCTGACGGGTATCGCCCGGTCGATCTCGTTCCGCTTGAAGCGGGAAATCGACATCGAGTTTCGGCATGACGTCCCCGGCACCGACTGGGCCTATGGAAGCGAGTTTGATGAGTTTCAGGGCGCAGATCAGGTTCGCCTCGACAGCACTTTTCGCGAAGAGCGGACGGGATTCCTGTCCGTCTTCGCCGAACATAAGGACGTCATGGGCCTGGTTGTCCGCGGATCGGTGGGCAATCTTCTCGACGACAATGCAGAGGTAACGCGCCAGTTTTTCGCTGGCCGCCGCACCGATGGGCTTGCTATTACAGAGGATCGTCTCCGCACCTTTGGCACGACATTCCGCCTGTCGGTCGAGGGTAGCTTTTAGCCAACAGGTCGCCGCGCGGCCGGTCGGGGGAGATGTGCGGGCGTTCGGCCAAAGCGGGCCGGGTGGCGGGGCGCATACATCGGACCAAGGCGCGGCTCGTCGACCGTTTTAATCAGTCCGCGGTGCTTCACTTGAGGATCATCCGCGACGGCATCGGACGCATTGATGACCGCGCCGACGGCATCTTCGCGTAGAAATCCTTCGCGCAGTTTCGCCACGGGCATATCGGCGATCTTCGCCGCGAGCAGCCGCCAAAAGTCCTTGCCGTTCTTGCGCCAGCTATCGACCTCGGCGAAGCGCGGATCGTCGAGCAGCTCCGGCTCGTCCACTGCCTTCGCCAGCGCGATCGCCTCCTTATATTGCATCGCGCCGATGATGACGGCGCCGTCTTTGGCGGGCAGCGGTTTGTTGAGCGCAGCATATTCGGGGAACTGACCGCCGCCCTCGGCAAAGCTTTGGTTCCACATGCCGTCGGGCCAGTGGAAAGAGAGCGCGGCGTCGAGCATGGCGATTTCGATATATTGGCCCTCCCCCGATCGCTCCCGCTCCAGAAGCGCCGCCGTCGCCGCCTGCGCCGTCGTCATTGCCGTGATCTTATCGGCCACGATCCCCGCCATGAGGGTCGGTTTGCCCCCCGACGCAATGCTTTGCGCGCCGCCAAGTCCGCTGATGGCCTGCACCGCCATGTCGTAGACCCGCTGGCCTGCATAAGGTCCATCGGTGCCGAAGCCGGAAATGGCGCAATAGACGAGGCGTGGGTTGAGTTCCTTCGCTCGCTCCCAACCGAGGCCGAGGCGGTCGGCGACACCGGGACGGAAGTTCTGAATGAGGACATCAGCCCAGCGGATCAGTTCCGCGAGACGATCTCGACTCGCGGCATTGCCGAGATCGAGCTGTTCCATCGTCTTGCCGCGATTGACGGCGGCATAGATTGCGCTGAGGTCGCCCTTTCGCGGACCAAGCTGGTGCATGGGATCGCCGTCCGGCCCCTCGACCTTGATGACCTCGGCGCCTTGGTCGCCAAGCCACATGGCCGCCATTGGCGCCGAGACGATCTGGCCGAAGTCGAGAACCTTCATGCCCTGAAGTGGTCCGGTCATATATTCCCTCGCTCCTCTTTCCCCGCTACACGCTGCCCCATGCTCGTTCACCTCTCCGATCGAAAGGTGCTCCGCCTCTCCAGCGAAGAGGGTATGGAGCGGCTTAGCAGCTTTCTGAATGGCCTCGTCACTGGCGATGTCGCCAAGGTGACGAAGGACGCGCCGCTTTGGACCGGCCTCCTAACGGCACAGGGCAAATATCTGAGCGACATGATTGTCTTTGCCGGCGGGGCTGGCGAGCTGCTCCTCGACCTGCCGGAAGCGCGGTTCGACGAAACGGTAAAGGCGTTGAAACGCTACCGATTGCGGCAGAAGATTGGCATCGACCCCAGCGAGCAGCGCGTCTTTGCCGCCTGGAACGAGCCGCTCGTCGTCGAAACGGACGATCCCCGGTCGGCCGCGCTCGGCAAGCGTTGGCTGGCGGCGACGGCGAACGTCGATGGCGACGCCTCCGACTATCATGCCCATCGGATCGCCGTCGGGGTTCCGGACAGCGCCGATTTTATCGCGCTCGGCGAGGCGAAACTGATGTGGCTGGAGAGCGGGGCGGACCTTCTCGATGGCGTCGACTTCACGAAGGGGTGTTTTGTCGGGCAGGAAAATACGGCGCGGATGAATTATCGCGGCAAGGTGCGGAAGCGCATCCTGCCGGTGACGCTGTCCAGCGATCCAGGGGCTGAGCGGGATATGACGGCGGACGGCAAGGCGGCAGGCACGCTGACCAGTGTCGCCGAGACGAAAGATGGTTGGCGGGGCATGGCGCTTCTGAAGCTGGATATGATGGACGGGCCGCTGGCCATCGGCGATGTGAGCGCCGAGATGTTCCGGCCCGACTGGTTTGCTGAAAGTGTCGCTTCGTGATCGAATTTGGCGACATCATCATTCTCCTAATCACGCTTGGCGTCGGATTTGCGGCCGGACGGATCAGCGGGCGGCGCGGCGCCCCGCCGCCCGATCCGCACGAGGCAGCACGAACGGCGGCGCAGATGCGGACCGAGGACCGGCTGGCGGTTTCGGCGCTGGTGAAGGAGGGCCGGAAGATCGAAGCCATCAAGGAGACCCGTGAACGTTTGCGGTGCGGCCTTGCCGAGGCGAAGGCGGTGGTGGACCATCTTGAAGCCAGCGACCCGGCGACCGGCATTGGGTAGGAAGCGCCCCACCAAATGGTCGAACGACCGCCGCCTGCTTTGGGTCTTCGGCACGATGATCGTGCTGATGTTTGCTTTCTTTGTTTATATAACGGCTTAGCCGAGGCGCTTTAGAGCCGCCCGCAACCGCGTCGCTTCTGCTTTGCGGTCCGCACCCTTTGCACGTGTCTCCTCGACCACCTCGGGCTTGGCGTTCTTCAGGAAGCCCTCGTTTCCGAGGCGCTTCTCGATCCCGGCAGCTTCCTTCTCCGCGGCTTCGGCGTTCTTCGTGAGGCGCGCTTTCTCGGCGTCGAGGTCGATAACGCCTTCGAGGGGCAGGACGAAGGTCGCTTCCTCGGCGATGACCTGGGCCGCGCCACCTGCAGGAGCGTCGCCTTCGGTCAGTTCGACGCGCGCCAGTCGCTCCAGCATTGCCTTGTTGTTAATGAGGCGCGCCGTCGTGGTCTTATTCGCGTCGCGGACATGGAGCGGCAGGATTGCCCCAGCCGGGACGTTGAGTTCGGAACGGCT
>JBAUIQ010000018.1:0-4113 GCA_049683075.1 Pacificimonas sp. | reverse complement strand
GACCGGACAGGGCTGTCATGGATGACCAGACCGCAAGGCCGATCGCCATCAGGCGCTTCCGGACCCACATATCGGCGAGCCGTCCGAGGGGGATGCCGAACAGCGCGTAGAAGACGGCGAAGGCTGTGCCGTAGAGGAAGCCCATTTGGCCGTCGTCGATGCCGAGATCGAGTTTGATGTCCTCGGCGAGGATCGACAGGATCTGCCGATCGACGAAATTCATTATATAGACGACGACGAGGACGCCCAGCATGTACCAGGCATAGGGACTGCCGACGTCCTTCTCCCGTTCTGCCAAAAGTGCGGCGTTCGCCTGAATTTCCGCTTCGCTCAGCACATCGGCCTCGGCCATCCGCTACCCTCCCCACATATCGTCGCCTTTGCGGCGTTTCGCCGCTAGCGCTAGCAGCGGCTGCCCCGCTTAGAAAGCACTGACATGAACCAGTACCGCGTTCTTTTTGTTTGTCTCGGCAATATCTGTCGCTCGCCCGTTGCGGACGGCCTGATGCGTCACCGGGCTGCCGATGCTGGCCTTGCTGTCGAGGTGGAAAGCGCCGGAACGGGGGACTGGCATATCGGCGATCCACCGCAGCACGGGTCTCAGATGGTCGCGGTCAAAAACGGTTTCGACATCGCGAATCTCCGGGCGCGGAAGGTAGAGGCAGAAGATTTCTTCGACTTCACCCACATCGTCGCAATGGACAGCGCAAATTTCGCCGATGTCGAGCGGCTACAGCCAGAAGGATCGACTGCCGAACTACTGCTGCTCAACAAGGGCGAAGAGGACGAGAACGTGCTCGACCCCTACGGCATGGACGACGACGCGTTCGAGACGATGTTCGATCAGATCGATGGTGGCATAGCGCGCTTGCTCGCCCGCCTTAGACGTTAGCTACCAAGCCCCAGCTCGCTGATCTCCGAAAAGCCGAAGAGTGCGCCCTGCGCGAAGGGGTAGCGTTCAACGATCCTGTATTCGGCCCCCTCCTGAGACAGAATACTCTCGTAGAGGCAAAATTCCGACACCGTGAAGGCCTGGATGCGCAGATCGCCATGCCGGACCATGAAATCTTCCAGCGGTCCGGCACCGCGGGAGAAGCGCGCGAGCGTGATGTGTGGCTGGTATGTTCGCCGGTCTTCCTCGACGCCGATCATCGCCAGCGCGCGGTTGATCTTCCGGTGCAGCCTGAGCGCCTCTTCCGGTGGTTTTACGCGCGCCCAAAGCTGATCGATGCGGCCGCGCCGATCGAACGTGCCGACACCCGACAGGTGCAGCGTCAACGGCAGTGCGCTGATCCCCGCGAGCGCTTCGGCGATATCGTTCGCCTGATCGACCGTCTGGTCGCCCAGGAAGCGCAGCGTCATGTGCAGCTGGTCCTCGGACTGCCAGCGCGCACCAATGATGCCGCCCTGCATTTCCATCAGGGCGTCTTTCACGTCGAAGGGCGGGTCGATGCCGACGAACAGGCGGTGCATGAGCTGCCCTTAGGCTAGTTGAGCGCCTCGATCACCTGTGGCGCGATTCCGTGCGCGATGATCTTCACGCCCTCCTCGTTCGGGTGGAGGTAATCGTCGAGCAGATATTGGCGGCGAAGCGCGACGCCTCGCATGAAGAAGGGGTAAAGGGGCACACTGTGACGCCGCGCGAGGAACGGATAGATGCGATTGAAGTAGCGGAAATTCTCCTCGCCGACATTCGGCGTCGCCAGCATGCCGGCGATCAAAACGTCGATTTCGCGCGAATGGATTTCCTCGATAATCGCATTGAGGTTTCGAAGCGTCTCCTTCGGATCGAGGCCGCGCAGCATGTCATTCGCGCCGAGCTCCAGGATCACGAGGTCGGGCGTCACCTCCTGATTGTCGAGCGTCCAGCTGATCCGCTGCCGTCCGCCCGCGCTGGTATCGCCGGAGACGCCCGCGTTTACCACGCGCGCCTCGACACCGCGCCGCTTCAGCTCGCGCTCCAGCTGCGGCGCGAACCCGTCGCCTGCATCCAGGCGATAACCGGCGGTAAGGCTGTCACCGAAGGCCAGCACGGTCTTCGTCTGCGCATAAGCGGGCGCGGCGAACAGGAGGAGCGCAACAAGAAGAAGCGCGAACGTCACATGGACAGGAACGGGAGAACGCCCATATGAGTGGAGCTTGAAACAGGGCACGGACGGACTTTCGTACAAGATGGCAGATGTCGACAGACCCGATATTGTGGTTCGGGCCCGTAATGTAAGCTTAACGCTCTCGGGCGCGGCGGGTCCCGTCGAAATCCTCAAACGCGTCGATTTCGAAATGCGCGCGGGCGAAAGTGTCGCGGTCCTCGGCCCGTCCGGCTCCGGTAAGTCGTCGCTGATGGCGGTATTGTCCGGGCTCGAGCAGGCAACGGGCGGCGAGATCGAGGTCGCGGGCGCCGACTTCTCCGCGCTGTCGGAAGACGAACTTGCCACGGCACGGCGTGGGCGTATCGGGATCGTTTTGCAGGCTTTTCACCTGCTGCCGACCATGACGGCGCTCGAAAATGTCGCCGTTCCGCTGGAACTGTCTGGTATGGACGATGCCTTTCAGAAGGCGGAGGCCGAGCTGAGCGCTGTCGGCCTTGGCCATCGCATCACACATTATCCGTCGCAGCTGTCGGGCGGCGAGCAACAGCGCGTCGCCATCGCCCGCGCCACCGCGCCCGGGCCTGCCCTGATCTTCGCCGATGAACCGACAGGCAATCTCGACGGTGCGACGGGCGCCGATATCATCGACCTCCTCTTTACGCAGCAGGGAGCTGGCGGGAACACGACGTTGCTCCTGGTCACTCATGATCCGCAGGTAGCCGCCCGCTGCGACCGCGTGGTCGAAATGCGCGACGGCGAGATCGTCTCGGACCGGGTTTTGAGCCAAGTGCCCGCATGAGCCTGCCGCTCAGCCTCGCCATTCGCGACCTGCGTGGCGGGCTTGGCGGCCTTCGCCTTCTTGCCGTCTGTTTATTCCTTGGCGTTGCCGCCATCGCGGGCGTCGGCAGCCTGAGCAGCTCCATCATCGGCGCACTCGAAGCCGAGGGCCGCGCCATCCTCGGCGGCGATGTCGAGGTTCGGATCGCCCAGCGCCGCGCGACGCCAGAGGAGCGCGCCGCGTTCGAAGCCGAAGGTGAAATTGCCGAACTCGTGCAACTGCGCGCCAACGTCGCGACCGATGAAGACAGCCTGATCGGCGAGCTGAAGGCCGTCGACGGGGCCTTTCCGTTATATGGTGACTTCACGCTGCAGGGTGGTGGCAATCTGCAGGCGGCATTGGCCGACGGTCTCGTCATCGGCCCCGATGGCGCGGAGCGCCTGGGCGTCGAACCGGGCGACGAGGTCCGGATCGGCTTCGCCTCCATGCCCGTCGCTGCTGTCCTGGACAATGAGCCCGATAAAGTCGCCGAAGGGTTTGTCCTTGGTCCAACGCTGATGATGAACGCCGAGCGGTTCGCCGCGACGCAGCTGGAACGGCCCGGTACGCTTTATCGTACACATTACCGGATCAGCCTTCCGGACGATGTCGTTCCTGGCGATGTCGCCGAGCGTTTGGAAGGCGAGTTTCCCGAGGCGGGTTTTCGCATTCAGGACCGAACCAATGCCGCGCCCGGCGCGCGCCGCTTCATCCTCAACACCGGCCAGTTCCTGACGATGGTCGGCCTGACCGCGCTTCTCGTCGCGGGTGTCGGCGTCGGCTCGGGCGTGTCGAGCTATCTGGCGGGCAAGACCCGCGCCATCGCCGCGCTAAAATCGATGGGCGCGGGGTCGAACACCATCTTCGCGATGTATCTGTGGCAGATCGGGATCGTGGCGGCGGTCAGTGTGGTTGCAGGTGCCGCCGTCGGGGCCTTCGTACCCGCCGTGGTCGGTACCATCGCTGGCGACAGCCTGCCCGTGCCGCCGCGCGCCGGGATCTATCCGCTGCCGCTCATCAGTGCGGTCGTCTACGGCCTCCTGGCAGCGCTCGTGTTCGCGCTGTGGCCACTGACCCAGGCGAAGGATGTGCCCGCCGCGCGTCTGTTCCGCGCGGGCGTCGAGAAGCTCGCCAGGCCCCCGGTCGTCATCGCGGCCCTCATCATCGGCAGCGCGCTTCTCATCGGCACGCTCGCGGTCATTCAGG
>JBAUIQ010000017.1:0-3186 GCA_049683075.1 Pacificimonas sp. | reverse complement strand
CTGCCGTCGGAAATGCTGGCGGCTCATGGTGTGACACCCGGAGATCACGCGCGGCCAGAGCATCGGGCGGCACTGGTCGACGTGGTGACGCAGCTGCTCGCGCTGGCGGACAGTTACTATGAAAGTGCGGCGGAAGGTGCGACGCATCTACCGCCACGTGCAGCCTGGGCCGTTCTGACGGCGGCCGGCGTCTATCGCGCGATCGGATTGAAGGTACGCGCGCTGGGCCCAGCAGCATGGGATGCCCGTCAATATACGACGCTGCGCGAGAAGCTGGGCTACCTGATGGCGGCCCGACGCGGGGTTAAGGCAGCGGCTGTTCCGCTCCATGCCCGTCCGAATCTCTGGACGTTCGGGCACGCGCCGGTTTGGCGCGCGCCGGAGAGGACGCTAACAGAAGTCTATGCGTAACGTTGCCTCCACGCCGAGTGACAGCCTGACCGGCGTCGGGCTCGCTGCGGCGTTTCTCCTCGGCTGGCTGTTCGTACATTTCGCCGCGATCTTCGGATTTTCCTTCGGAACCGAGCCTCTTTGGCTCGCGATCGGCATTGTCGCGCTTCAGGCTTGGCTGTCCACGGCCCTCTTCATCACGGCGCATGACGCGATGCATGGTTCACTCGCACCGCGCTGGCCACGGCTGCAGCGACGATTGGGGCGAGTTGCGCTGATGGTCTACGCCGGTCTCGATTACAGCCGTATGGAACCTGCGCATTTCGATCACCACAAGCATGTGGGGACGGCGGACGATCCGGACTTCCATGAAAATGACCCCATTCGCTTCGGTCCGTGGCTCGTGGCGTTCTTCCGACGTTATTATACGCATGCGCAACTGGCGCGGATCACGGCCGTGGCTGTCGCGTATCTGCTTCTTGGCGCGAGCCTATTGAATATCATCGCCTTTTGGGCGGTCCCGGCGCTCGTCGCACTGTTGCAGCTCTTCTACTTCGGCACCTATTTGCCGCATCGGCATGACGGCAGCGCCTTCGTGGACCGCCACCGTGCGCGGTCGACACGGTTACCGGACGCACTGTCCGCGCTGACCTGCTTCCATTTTGGCGGCTATCATCACGAGCACCACCTGCACCCGTCCGTTCCGTGGTGGCGCCTTCCGAAGACGCGGTCGCGCGCCGTCGCTCAAGAAAGAGCGAACTCGGTGATATAGGCGCTGAAGCGCTCGTCGATCTCCTCGCCCGACACTCCGAACGCCTCTAGATCGTAATGGTGTGGCCGCTTCAGGTGACGTCGGCTTGCGCGATTTAGGTAGCGCTTCATCCTTTCTGCGGTCTGCTCATCGAAATCCAGTCCAAGCCAATCGTAAACGCGCGCCATCTCGCCGCACCAATCTCGCGACAATTCATCGAACCGCAGATCGATATGCGCCGCAGCGTTCCGGACCTCCAGGCTGACGCGAAGTCGATGTTCGGTCTTATGCAGCCATTCCCGACCGCACCACGCGGGCGTCGCCGTTTTGGACTGAAATTTCATATAGTTCCAGGCCAGCGACGCCGCCGACCCGACGACATCGCGCGGCCTGCGGTGCGTGAAGATTAGGCGCGCGTCTGGAAACACGGACAGCAGCTCGGGAAGGTCCTGAGCATATTGCGGTGTCTTCAAAAGCCACGGTTTTGCCGGGTCGTCCCCGCGCATGTGCCCCGTCAGCTGCAGCCATCGTTTCAGCCAGCGATAAGCGTGCGTCTGCGGCGTCTGCTCCATCCACCTGGCCCAGGAGGGGATTGGCCGTTGCGCCTCGATCTGCGCGCCGGAGAGCGCAAGTTCTAGGATCGGCAGCTCCTCTTCCGCGTCTACGGAATCGCCGGGATGGATCCGCCGAACTTCGGGATTGAAGACGTCCATCGCTGTTCCGAGCGCGCGCGTTTCCAGCGTGCGTCGCCATCGCGGACCGGGCGAGGGGACCATCGCCTCGAACAACCTCGTGTGTACGAAACGCGTATCGGTCGCGAGCAGTCTCTGTACACGCGTGGTGCCACTGCGCATCGGCCCGACAATGACGATCGGCGCGGCAACAGGCCGTGCGAGCGCTTGAGGATGCGCGGCAAGCGCTGCCTCGCATTGCAAACGCATCGTCAGGACGCGCCTCAGTCCGCCATAGGACAAGGTTCGTCCCAGTGGCGTCAGACCGGCCTCGGTGTCGAGGGCACGGCACAGCCGCACCAGCCTGTGCGGCAATTCCGGATCGTTGAAGTCGGAGAAAGCTGCCCGTTGCTTCGCCTCGGCGATCAGTCGATCGGCCTCGAAAACGGGCGGCGGCGAAAGACCTTTGTTCCAGAGACCGGCCAACGCGTGGTCGAGAATGTCGACCGTCCGCGTCTTGCCGCTCACGCTGCCTTTCCGCTGGCCCCCTTGGGTGCGCGCAGTTCGGCTTGGTTTCGCGCCAACTCTGCCTTCAGTTCGCGAATGGGCGGCGCGTACAAAAAACCGAAGCTGACAGTGCCGTGCTTCGAGGACGCCGCATGATGCAGTTTATGGGCTTGCACGATCCGCTTCATCCATGCCGACTTCGGGACGTATCGGTTCGGCAGGCGGTGATGCACCATCAGGTCGTGAAATACGAAATAGATGAGCCCGTAGAGAGAAATGCCGAGACCGACCCAGGCGAAACCGACCCAGAAGCCCAACTGCGTTCCCATGGCGATAAACGCGATGGATGGAAGGGCGAACATCACGCCGAACCAGTCATTCTTTTCGAACGTTCCTTCGCGAGGTTCATGATGAGATTTGTGCAGGTTCCAGAGGAAGCCGTGCATCACCCAGCGATGCATCACATAAGCGAACCCCTCCATGAAGAGGACCGTCGCGAGGGTAAGAAGAATGCCTGCGGTTATGGACATGGGCACACATATAGCGCGGATTGTTGAAACTTGCATGTGCGGCGTTTTTGCCTGCCGGGCGTTCGGTCCGACATGATGCGTGAAGAGCTTGAAGACGAGTGGTTGACTCTTACGAAGAAAAAATTGCCTGCGCTTGCGGCGAGCCAAGACTGGCCGGTCAGGTTTGATCACTGCTTCCAGCGCATCCTTCTTGATAACGCGTGCGGCGGGGTCTGGTACGACGATATCGAGGGTCGTCCGGCCTATCGGGAGGCGGACGAAGACCTTCTCCGTCGAGCATTGGAAATTGGAAACGCCGCGATCGACGGCCGTACCGATATGGTTGCCCTCAACCGTG
>JBAUIQ010000016.1:0-4773 GCA_049683075.1 Pacificimonas sp. | reverse complement strand
CATCGAGACGATCGCCGGGGCGACGTCGCCGCTGGTGATCGGCGGCGCGCCTGGCGGATACCTTCCGCTTTTAATGACTGAATTGGCGACGACGGCAGGCAATGACGGTCGTCGCGCCGTTTTCATTGCGCCAGACGAACTCGCAGCGATTTCGCTGGCGGATGCGGCGGCGTTTTTCGCGCCCGAGGTTGAGATCGTGTCGGTGCCGGCATGGGACTCGCTGCCTTACGACCGAGCATCGCCATCGCTCAGGCACAGCGCGGATCGCGTGGCGGGTCTTGCGGCATTGGCGGTGGCGCCGAACGGAGCGCAGCTCGTCGTGACGACGGTGAACGCGCTGACACAGCGAACGCTGAAGCCCGAGCGGCTTGCCGAACTGACTGTCAGGCTGGCGGTTGGTGAAAGTATCGAGCCAGCCGATCTTGCGAAGCGCTTGGCGGCGAATGGCTTTAGCCGGACGGATACGGTGCTGGAGCCCGGTGAGTTTGCCATTCGCGGCGGATTGGTCGATCTATATCCGGGCGGACAGGAATACGCGCTTCGTCTCGATTTCTTCGGTGACGAGATCGAAAGTCTGCGGTCATTCGATCCTGGCACGCAACGGACGGTCCGCGACGCCGAGGCATTCACGCTGCGGCCCGTGAGCGAGCTGCTGCTGACCGACGAAGCCGTGAAGCGGTTCCGCAGAACCTATGTCGAGAAGTTCGGCGCAGGATCGACCGAGGATCCGCTTTACCAGGCCGTCAGCGACCGGCGGCGGCTGGCCGGTATGGAAAATTGGCTGCCGCTTCTGGAGGAAGAGCTCGGGACGGTGTTCGATCTCCTGCGCGACGATGACGTCATGGTGGCGGACGAGGGCGCGGTCCTGGCGGCGGAACAGCGGTTCGAAGCCGTGCAGGACTATTACGATAACCGTATGCAGGCCTTGCAAAAAAGCGCCAACAGTTATCGTCCCTTGCCGCCGGATGCGCTGTATCTGTCGAACGACGAGTGGCGCGGACGGTTGGAGCGGCATGCGGTCCACAATGCGACTGCTTACTCGCAGCCGGATGGCGACGGACGAACGGTCGAACTCGGCGTGCGCCCTGCCCGCGATTTCGCGCCCGAGCGAAAGGGCGACACCAATATCTACCACGCCCTCGGCGCGCATGCGGAGACGTTGAGAAAGGACGGCAAGCGCGTCGTTCTTGCGAGCTATACCGAGGGTGCGCGCGACCGGCTGAAGGGTCTGCTCGACGAACATGACATCGGCCCGCTCGCCGAGGTCGAGGGATGGTCCGAGGTCAAGGACGTCCGGAAGAAGATCGCGCTGGCCGTGCTGCCACTCGATCACGGATTTACGACGGATGATGTCGCCGTCGTCAGCGAGCAGGACATGCTGGGCGACCGGTTGGTGCGGCGCGCAAAGCGAGCGCGGAAGGCCAATGCCTTCATGGACCAGCTGTCCATGATGACGCCTGGCGATCTCGTCGTACACGCAGATCATGGCATCGGACGGTATGAAGGGTTGACGACCATCGAGGTCGGCCGCGCGCCGCATGACTGCGTGGCGCTGACCTATGCGGGGCAGGACCGGTTGTTCGTGCCGGTCGAGAATATGGACGTTCTGAGCCGCTATGGCGCCGGCGAGGATGTCGTCCTGGACCGTATGGGCGGCGCGGCCTGGCAGGCGCGGAAGGCGAAGGCGAAGGAGCGGATCGGCGAAATCGCCGCGGAACTGATTCGAACCGCGGCCCAGCGCGCGCTTCGTGAGGGCAAGAAGTTCGAGGTCGAGCCATCGCAGCTTGGCGCGTTCGTCGATCGCTTCCCCTATGAGGAAACCGAGGACCAGCAGAACGCCGTCGACGATACGCTCGCGGACCTTGCCAGCGGAAAACCCGTCGACCGGCTGATCGTCGGCGACGTCGGATTCGGGAAGACCGAAGTTGCGATGCGCGCGGCCTATGTTGCGGCGCTTGAAGGACAGCAGGTGGCCGTCATCTGTCCGACGACACTGCTCGCGCGGCAGCATGCGAAGAACTTCAATGAGCGGTTCGAGGGACTTGGCGTCGAGGTGGGTCATCTGTCACGGCTTGTCAGCCAAAAGGAGACCGAGCGCGTGAAGGCCGGGCTGACAGACGGCAGCGTCGATATTGTCGTTGGTACGCATGCACTGCTGGCGAAGTCGATCAAGTTCAAACGGTTGGGCCTCGTCATTGTCGATGAGGAACAGCGGTTCGGCGTCACGCATAAGGAACGGCTGAAGCAGCTGAAGGCGGATGTTCACGTGGTGACACTGACCGCGACCCCGATTCCACGCACGCTGCAGATGGCGATGTCGGGGATGCGCGACATGTCCCTGATCGCGACGCCGCCTGTCGATCGCCTTGCCATCCGTACATATGTCATGCCGTGGGATCCTGTCGTTGTGCGCGAGGCGATGCTGCGGGAGCATTATCGTGGCGGACAGAGTTATTTCGTGACGCCGCGGGTGAAGGACATCCCCGAACTGGAAGATTTCTTTCGCGAATATGTGCCGGAAGTCAGCTTCATCGTCGCCCATGGCCAGATGAGCGCGAACCAGGTCGAAGAGCGGATGAGCGCCTTCTACGACAACAAATATGATGTGCTCGTGTCGACGACGATCATTGAGAGCGGCATCGACATTCCGAGCGCCAACACGATGATCATCCACCGCGCCGACATGTTCGGGCTGGCACAGCTCTACCAGCTGCGCGGGCGCGTCGGACGGTCGAAGACGCGTGCCTACGCCTATCTGACGACGCCCGAGGACAAGGCGCTGTCGGCAACGGCGGACAAGCGGTTGAAGGTGCTGTCGTCGCTCGATTCGCTCGGTGCGGGGTTCCAGCTTGCGGCGCAGGATCTCGACATTCGCGGGGCCGGCAACCTTCTCGGAGACGAGCAGTCGGGGCACATCAAGGAGGTCGGGTTCGAACTCTATCAATCAATGCTGGAAGAGGCGATGCTGACGGCGAAGGCGACGGCGGCAGGCGTCGATGCCCCGACGGAAGCGTTCAGTCCGCAGATCAATGTCGATGCCGCGATCCTTATTCCGGAGGACTATGTCAGCGACCTCAACCTTCGCATGTCGCTCTACAAACGCATTGGCGACTTGGAGTCGCGCGAGGAGATCGACGGCTTTGCCGCGGAACTGATCGACCGCTTCGGCAAGCTGCCGGATGAGGTGAAGAATCTTCTGCAGGTCATTGAAACCAAGATCAACTGCAAGGCGGCGAATATCGAGAAGATCGAGGCGGGGGCGAAGGGCGCGCTAATTTCGTTCCACGAGGACAAGTTTGCGCGGCCGGAGAAGCTGGTCGGGTTCCTCGAGAAGAACAGCGCCATCGTTAAGCTGCGCCCGGACCAGAAACTGTTCATCAAGCGTGACTGGCGCAGCCCGCAGCAGCGGCTTCAGGGCACGCTGAAGGTCTCGCGCTCGATGGTGAAGCTTGCGGCTTAGGTCTGAAACGAAGCTTCGGTGGCTCCCCGGGTCTGATTCGAACAGACGACCGATCGATTAACAGTCGATTGCTCTACCGCTGAGCTACCGGGGAACACCGAAGGCGCGGGCTATATCAATGGGCCACGGCCCTGCCAACCGTCGATATGAACCTCAGGTCAAAAACTGTTCCATGACGATACGGTCGTCGAGCGCATATTCGGGGTCGAACATGAGTTTGAGACTGGTTTGCCGATCGGAGGTGACGACGACTGAGGCGACGTCGCGGACTTCATGCTGGTCGGCGACGGCGGACACGGGGCGTTTCCCAGCCTCGAGCATGGTGAATTCGACCTTCGATGTTGCCGGGATCAGGGCACCGCGCCATCGACGCGGGCGGAACGGGCTGATCGGCGTAAGCGCCAGGAGATCGGTCGCAAGCGGCAGGATCGGGCCGTTGGCGCTGAGATTATAGGCGGTCGAGCCTGCCGGTGTGGCCACGAGGACGCCATCGCAGGTCAGTTCCGACATCCTGACACCGCCGTCGATGGCGATCTCGATCTTCGCCGTTTGCCGCGTTTCGCGCAGCAGCGAGACTTCGTTGATTGCCGGGTAAACGATATGCTCGCCGGAGATCGTGCGCGCGTCCATCTTGAGCGGGTGAAGAGTAAAGCTTTTCGCGGCGCGAAGGCGGCTTTCAAGGCCCTCGGCGCGAAACTCGTTCATCAGGAAGCCGACCGTGCCCCGGTTCATGCCGAATACGGGCAAGGTTCGTCCGTGACCGAGCATGCCATGTAGGACCTGAAGCAGATAGCCGTCGCCGCCCAGAGCCACGACCATGTCGGCATCTTCGATCGGCACCCAATCGTGCAGGCCCTGAAGCGCTTGCGCCGCATCCCGTGCAGCCGATGAGTTCGACACCATGAGCGCCGCGTGCGGAAAACTCATCCGCCGGTGACGCTCATATGCCGCGGTGTGGAGATCGAGCGTTTGCCGCGTGCGATCACGAAGTCGTGGCCCTTCGGCTTGCGAGAGATCGCCTCGTCGAGAGCGGCATCGAGAGCGCCATCGTCCGGGCTGGCGCGGACGATCGCGCGCAGGTCGGCACGATCCTCCTGGCCGAGGCACATATAGAGCTGCCCCGTCGCCGTCAGGCGCACACGATTGCAGCCCTCGCAGAAAGTATGCGTCAACGGCGTGATAAACCCGAGACGGCCACCGTTTTCCTCCACCTGAAAATAACGAGCCGGACCGCCGGTCGACATCGCGAGCGGCGTCAACGTGTAATTTTCGGAGAGACGGCCGCGCACGACGCTGAGTGGCAGGTAGTTGTC
>JBAUIQ010000015.1:0-10902 GCA_049683075.1 Pacificimonas sp. | reverse complement strand
AATTGCGACCGTGCGCGCGCGACATCGGCCGCGCCCCACCACATGATCGCCTCGGCGGGCGCACCGTCGCGGCCCGCACGGCCTGTCTCCTGGTAATAGGCCTCGATCGATTTCGGCAGCGCCATGTGCGCGACGAAGCGGACGTCAGGTTTATCGATGCCCATGCCGAAGGCCACCGTCGCGACAATGACAAGATCGTCGGCGGCGACGAACGCCTCCTGATTGGCCGCGCGCTCCTCGTGGCAAAGCCCCGCGTGATAGGGCCGCGCATCCATGCCCTCCTTCACCAAACGGGCAGCCACGGCCTCCACCTTCTTGCGCGTCGGCGCATAGACGATGCCGGCGCGGGCGCCATCCTTTGTACGTTTCTCGTGCAGCCAGTCGACGACCTGGTCTGTCCGCTGCCCGCCCTGCCTGACGATGTAACGGATGTTCGGGCGGTCGAAGCCCGCGACGACGACCTTGCCCGGCTCGATGCCGAGCTGCTGTGCAATGTCAGCTTGCGTAACCGCGTCGGCGGTCGCCGTCAGGCCAATGCGCGGGACGCCCGGGAACCGGTCGGCGAGCGAACGGAGCTGGCGATAGTCCGGCCGGAAATCATGACCCCATTCGCTGACACAATGCGCCTCGTCGATAGCGATCAGGGCAAGACGCGCGTCGGCGATGCGGTGCTGAAAATCCGGCATCGTCGCGCGCTCGGGCGCGACATAGAGGAGGTCGAGACTACCATCGTCAAGTGCGCGTAGCGCACGCGTTCGCTCCTCGCCCGGCGTTGCGCTGGTCAGCGCCGCGCAGTTGACGCCAGCGGCCCGCAGCGCGCGGACCTGATCCTGCATCAAGGCGACGAGTGGTGAAATGACAAGGCCAGTCCCAGCACGCGCCATTGCCGGGATCTGATAGCAAAGCGACTTACCCGCGCCCGTCGGCATGATCGCCAGCCGGTCCTCGCCCGCCGTCACCGCCTCGACGATCTCACCCTGCAGCGGGCGGAAATCATCATAGCCGAAGACGGTGCGGAGGATGTCGAGGGGGTCGCGGGTCATCCAGTTCGACATAGGCAAACCCTGCCGGGAATGGCAGGTGGTGCAGCCATGCTGAAGATCTTTTTTCTTCTTGCCGGGTTCGCGCTGCTCGGCCTGTCCGCCTGTGTCACGACCGCTACAGGCCTTTCGACGCCGGATGGGCCACTTGCGATCGAGGCTCAGCAGGTACCGCTGAACCTCGACGACCCGGCACAACAGCAGGTCGGCCAGCTGATTTACCGGGGCGGCCTTCACCTAACATCGGCAAGCGGGCGCTTCGGCGGCATCTCCGGTCTTCGCTGGAACGAAGCGCGCGGCCAGCTTCTTGCGATCACCGATGCGGGTGACTGGCTTTGGCTGACCCCCACTGAAAAAGACGGTCGCTTGATCGGAATAGCCTCCGCAGAACTTGGCGCGCTACCGACTGCGTCGGGCGCGGGACATGACAAGGGTGCACGAGACGCCGAGGCAGTCACGGCCTTTGGGTCGAACCTTTATGCCGTCGCTTTCGAGCGTAACCATCGGGTCGAGGCGTTCGATTTTTCCGCTGGCGCTCCCGTTAACGTGGCCGTTCCACCTACGCTCCAATTCGGTGCGGACTGGTTCGCGCTACAAGAAGATAACGGCGGTACGGAAGCAATGGTCCTGGCAGAAGCCGGACGTCAGCCGATGGGTATCGCTTTGTCGGAACGGGCACAAAATTCTGGCGGACATGCAAGAGCAGTCACTCGGCTCGTCGAGGCCGACGGCAGCATCAGATCGGCAAACGAGACTATCGCCATCGCAGACCCATTTAGCCCCACAGATATGGACGTGGCGTCAGATGGGCGGATCCTGGTCGTCGCAAGATCATTCTCCCCGCTCGAAGGCGTCGCGGCTGAGATACATTTGCTGCGCGACCTTTCGCGTGATGGCGACACCGATCGGCTCGCCGTTCTGCGCCCACCTCTCTCGGTGGATAATTTCGAAGGCCTTGCCGTGCGCGAAGAGGGTGGGCGGACGATGCTTTATCTCGTCAGCGACGACAATTTCTCTGGCTTGCAACGTACGCTGCTCCTGAAATTCGAGCTGCCCTGAACGATCGTCAGCCCCGCCGCGCCGCGTGCGCGGCGGCCCGACGGGACAAGGCGAGAATCGTGGCCGCCGTCAGAAGATCCGCGTCGGCGACGCCGCTCGACTTGGTCGCGATTTCCGTTTCGGCCAGCCGTTCCAATGCGCGCTCAGCATCCTGTGCGGACCAAAGCGACAGCTGTCGAACGAGCTGCGGCTTTTCCTTCCAGAAGATGCGTCGTCCTTCCGCCTCGACGACATCCTTCGCGCTTCGGCCCTGCTCGGTACCGCGCGCCATCGATACGAGTTGCGCAAAGCGACGCTGCAACGCGCGCAGCTGGCCGACGCTGGCCTTGTTGTCGGCAAGAAGCCGTGCATGTTCCCGCGTCGCCTTGGCTGGGTCGCCGCCCGCCACCGCTGCCGTCAGGTTCGAAAAATCGCCCTCGGCAAAGGCTGCGCCGAGCATGTCGAGGACCTCCATCGACAATGGCTTCGGATCGTCCGGCGCGGCGCCCAGATAGAGCGCAAACTTCTCAACCTCGTTCGCGGCGACGGCGCGATTCGCCATGACCATGTCGGCGATGGCGGCCGTCACGTCGCGGTCCGGTTGCAGCCCTGCCGCCGTGCACATGTCCCGCGCAATGCCGCCTGCCGCGCGCGCATCGGGAAGATAGAAGCGCAGTGCCGCGCCTTGCCCGCTGCCGCCGACCATCTTGGCGAGCGCCGTCGTTGCCTTGATATCGCCGCCCGCAAGAACCACCGGATTGCCGGCCTCAGGCGCGGCGAGCAACAGCTCGACTGCAGCCTTTATGGTCTGCGAAGGCGCCTCCGACACCCCGTCGACCCGAATGACTTTCGCGTCCCCAAACATCGAAACGGCGGCGGCCTCGGCGGACAGCCGGGTTGGATCCTCTCTCAGGTTTGCGTTGGTGAAGTCCGTGCGCGCGAGCGGATCGTTGCCGCCGAAATGCGCGGTCAATCGGTCGGCGGCGGCGCGGGCCGCGCCCTCGTCAGGACCATAGCAGAGCCAGCAGCGGACGGCCGGATCGGGCGATGCCAGCGCCCGCTCGATGTCCGGAACCTTATCGGCCTTCACGGACCGCGATGTCCTCCTTGGCGAAGACCGCAACGCGGGTGGCGATTTCAGTCGCGACTTCTTGCGACAGCCGTTCCAGCGCGTCCGTTTCCGCCGCGACCACGGCATAATCGGACGAGACGACGTCGATGCCCGCGCTACGCCGTACCGTTTCGTCGAGCAGTGTCACACCGGAGCTCGTGTCGATCAGCTGCCATCGTGCACGCAGCGTCCGGCGTTCGCGCGTGATGGAATCGTCGCCACGAATGCCGAGCCCGGTGATGTCGTCGTCAAGGCGAACATCGACCCGATAGCGCACGTCACCATTCTGCGGAAAGCGATCGAGCAGGGCCTGCCTGACGAGATAACCCTCGCGGCCCTGGATCGCAGGCACGCTGATCGCGCCGAGCGTTTCCGCCGCGACGCTCCGGGTGCCGCCCGAGTAGACAGGCGTCAGATTACAGGCGGCAAGCGCCAGCGCCGCGACGAAGATGCCAACCGCCTTCATACCACTAGGTTCACGAGGCGATCCGGCACGACGATGACCTTTTTCGGGGTCTTGCCATCCAAAAACTTCTGCACTTTTTCGCTGGCGAGCGCGGCGGCCTCGGCGTCGGCTTTTGCAACGCCCTTCGGCAACTCGATGGTGTCGCGCAGCTTCCCCATCACCTGCACGGCGATTGTGACACTGTTTTCAACCAGCAGGCTCTCATTGGCGACCGGCCACACTGCGTCGGCGATCAGGCCGTCGCCGCCGAGCTTCGCCCAGCCCTCTTCCGCCAAATGCGGCATAGCGGGCGCGACGAGTTGCAGGAGCGTTCGCACGGCATCGCTACGCGCCGCACTTTGATCCGCCTTCTCGATGGCAGCGGTCAGTTCATAGCTGCGGGCGACCATCTTGTTGAAGCGCAGCGCATCGATGTCCTCAGTGATCCCGGCGATCGCCTTGTGCACACTTCGGGTCAGCGCCTCGTCGTCGCCCGTCGCGGCGACATCGGTGCGTTCGACGAGCTTCCAGAGCCGCTGCACGAAGCGCGCCGCGCCCTCGATGCCCGCATCCGACCAAAGGAAATCACGGTCCGGGGGCGAGTCCGACAGCACGAACCAGCGGATCGCGTCGGCACCGTATTTTTCGATCATCGGCTCGGGGTCGACGGTGTTTTTCTTCGACTTCGACATCTTTTCGACGCGGCCCTTAGTAACAGCAAAGCCGGTACTGTTTTCGACGAGACTACCGTTTTCCACACGAACATCGCTGGGCACGATCCAACGGCCCGCGCCGGTTAGTGGTTGAATAGCTCCCGGTTCGTGTGACCAAAACACACCATCATGAGCTGAATAAGTCTCGTGCGTCACCATTCCCTGAGTGAAGAGCTGTTTGAACGGCTCCTTCACGTCGATCATGCCGATATGCGCTAAAGCGCGGGTCCAGAATCGGGCGTAGAGAAGGTGCAGGATCGCGTGCTCGACGCCGCCGATATACTGATCGACGGGGAGCCAGGCGGCGATGTCCTTCGGATCGAAGGCGCGGCCCTCGGGCTGGCTGGCGAAGCGCAGAAAGTACCAGCTTGAATTGGTGAACGTATCGAGCGTGTCGGTCTCGCGCTCTGCGGTGCCGCCACATTTGGCGCAGTCGACATGCTTCCACGTCGGGTGCCGATCAAGCGGATTGCCCGGCTGGTCGAAGCTGACATCCTTCGGCAGCTCCACGGGGAGCTGATCTTCGGGCACCGGCACCGCGCCGCAGTCGGGGCAGTGAATGAAGGGAATGGGTGTTCCCCAATAACGCTGACGGCTGATGCCCCAGTCGCGAAGGCGGTATTGCGTCGTACCCTCGCCCCATCCGTCCGCTTCGGCGCGCTTGATGACCGTGGCGATCCCGTCCTCGACGGTCATGCCTGTCAGGTCACCGGAATTCACCAGCTCGCCTGGACCCGTATACGCTTCGTCCTGAATCGGCTCGTCCGCCTCGCCTTCTGGCACCACGACGCGTGGCACGGGTAGCGCATATTTGCGCGCGAAATCGAGGTCGCGTTGGTCGTGTGCGGGACAGCCGAAAATCGCGCCGGTACCGTAATCCATCAGCACGAAGTTGGCGATGAAGACCGGCAGCGTGATGTCGGGATCGAGCGGATGGACGACGCGAAGACCGGTGTCGTAGCCCCGTTTTTCCGCCGTCTCCAACTCCGCCTCTGTCGTCCCGGTCGCGCGGCAGCTTTCGATGAAAGCCGCAGCTGCCTGATCGGTCTCGGCAAGCGCCTGCGCGAGCGGATGATCTGCCGCAATCCCGGCGAAGCTCGCGCCGTAGAGCGTGTCGGGACGCGTCGTATAAACTTCCAACCCGTCGTCACGGCCCTCGATCGCGAACCGGAACCGCAGGCCCTTCGACTTGCCGATCCAGTTGGCCTGCATCGTCCGAACCTTGTCCGGCCAGTTGTCGAGCTCGTCCAGCCCGTCGAGCAGTTCGTCGGCGAAACTGGTGATCTTCATCACCCACTGGTTCAGCTTCTTGCGCTCGACCTCCGCGCCCGAGCGCCAGCCCTTGCCGTCGATGACCTGTTCGTTCGCAAGGACGGTCATGTCGACCGGGTCCCAGTTCACATAGCTGTCGCGCCGCTCGATCAGGCCCGCCGCGTGAAATTTGAGAAACAGCGCCTGCTCGTGACCGTAATAGTCGGCATCGCAGGTCGCGAGCTCGCGGCGCCAGTCGATGGCGAAGCCGAGCGATTTCAGCTGCGATTTCATCGCCTCGATATTGCTGCGCGTCCAGCCTTCGGGATGCACGCCCTTCTCGATAGCGGCGTTCTCGGCAGGCATGCCGAAGGCGTCCCAACCCATGGGGTGCAGGACTTCATCGCCCGCCATCTTCCGCTGACGGGCGATGACATCGCCCATGGTGTAGTTGCGGACATGGCCCATATGGATGCGGCCCGAAGGATAGGGGAACATCTCTAGGACATAGCGCTTCGGCTTCGGCGAGGCGGTGTCGGCGACGAACGTCGCACGGCTCTCCCATTCGCGCTGCCACCTTCTATCGGCACCGGCGAAATCGAACTTTTCAGACATTTGGAGGTGCTAGCCGATCTGGCTGCGGCGGAGGTCGCGGGCGCGGGCGAGAATGGTTTCCTCGAGCTTTTGAACAGTGCCGGCGCGGACCGGCACATCGATCCAGTTGCCGGCCTGGTTCTGCTGGCGGACTGCAGCGACGCGAAGGCCATCGGCGCGAAGCATGCGGTCTAGGATATAAACGGTGACCTTCACGCGCTCTTCGGGCACCTGCGGGTTGGCGTACCAGTCGGTGATGATGACGCCGCCCGTCGAATCCACCTGAGCCATCGGCATGAAATCGAGCGTTTCGAGGCTGGCTCGCCACAAGTAGCTGTTGACGCCGATCGTCGATGCCCGCGCTGCCTGAATATCCGGATCCACCCGGTCGCCACCGCGCGAGCACGCAGTAAGCGCGGTCGTCGCGGCAAGGAGGAGGATCGTCGTACGGAGCGGGCGGACACGCATCATGAAAGGGGGTTCCGGGTCTGGTCTCGAAAGGGTGACGAAATCGGCCTCGTCTATAGGCAGGTACGGCCGAAGCGCCTAGTCCCCCTTCCGACCGCACAACGATGGAACTTGACGTCATATTGTGTCGTCTTTGTCACAGGCACGCCATGAAAACGACCTATCCGTCGCCCCGAGGACGATTCGACTCGGATTCCGCAGGGGTTTAGGGCAATCGACCTTCGTAGGCTTGTTCGTGATGCTTGAACGAAACAGGGGAGTGCGCGTCGACGCGAAGTGTGAAGATGGCTGAACTGCGCTATCTTTCCGGCCTCAAGGCCTCTGCCGTCGCGCTGGCACTCGTCGCCTTTGCGCTGCCGACCGCCGCGCTTGCCGACGACGATTCTCCCCGTTTGAAGCCCAAGGTGGAGCGCGCAGCACCGTCTCAGCTCCGCACCGGCAGCTTTACGCCGGCTGGCAAGACCGCAACGTCCGCCCAGCTCGCCGAGATCGAAAAACGCTTCAACTTCACGCCTGCGAGCAAAGCGAAGCCGAAACGCGGCGTCACTGTTGGCCTGACCTCTCGCGTCGTTCCCGACGGGCCGCGTTCGACACCGACCGCTGTTACGGCGGCGCGCGTGCGCCCGACGACCGCGCCGCAGGAACTCGGCGCGAAGCGTGACCTCGGTTATCGTGGATTTTCCATTTCCGGCGGCGTTAACAAGGAACGGGATCGTTTCGTCGGCACCACGCGTGAGGGCGCAGAAGTCGGCGTCGCTTATTCGGCCCGTCGCTGGCGCGCCGCGGTTGAAGCACAGGCGAGCGTCCCCGGCGATGGCAACCGTATCCTGCCGACCCAAACCGGCGAAGCTGTCAGCGTCGAGGTTGGCGGTGCCTACGCGCTGGGAGATCGTCTCTCGGTCCGTGGCGGGGTCCGTTACGACCGCCTGCACCCGGAAGCCTGGAACCGTGATTTCGTAAATCGTGACGCGGACACGGCGCGCGAGAGCGGCACGGTGTATCTCGGGACCTCGGTCAGCTTCTAAACCGCTGCGCTCAGCGATGCGTTAGCTAAATGCATCGATAGCGCCCCAAGCCTTTGCACCGACTTGACGCAACGAGCTGAACCGCGCGGCATTCATGCCGCCGAGGCCAGCGACGGCGACGCCAGCGCCGCGGGCGATCAGTCCGAACCGGACCGGCCCCAGCGTTTTTGCGTCAGCATGGCTGCGCGTCCGGAAAATCGGCGACAGGAAGACCAATTGCGCTCCCGCGCGCCGCGCCCTCACGATGTCCGCATGTCCATGTGCCGCGGCCGTCAACGGGCGATGCTGCCTCGCAAAACCTGGCATGTGGGTTCCCGCTGCACCGAGCCGGCGTGAGAGCTTGTCATCGCCCGCGACGACAAGCACCAGCCCCGATCGTTTCGCGATCCGTGCCACGCGCCGCGCCAGAGCCTCTCGGTTCGGCGCGCCGTAATGCCGGAAAACGACACCGTCCCCGCGCCGCAGTTTCGTCAGCGCGGCGTCGAGGTCCGCCTCCATCCGCTCGTCGGTGAAGAGCCAGCGTGTCGGTAATTTGCGTGTGTTGCGGGGCCGCATCGCGCCGTTATAGCGCGGAGCATGAGTGAACATGAAGAGCGGTTGGCGGATGTGCTCGCCACGATCGAAAAGGCGGCCCGGCTGTCGGGGCGATCCGCCAATGACGTCGACTTGATCGCCGTCTCCAAAACGCATGCGGCGGAACAAATCGAACCCCTGCTTGCGCTCGGCCATCGCAGCTTCGGCGAGAACCGGGTTCAGGAAGCGCAAGGCAAATGGCCGAACCTTCGCACGCGATACCGTGACGTTCGCCTGCACATGATTGGCCAGCTTCAGTCCAACAAGGCGGAGGACGCGGTCGCGCTGTTCGACGTGATCCACAGCGTCGACCGCGCGTCGCTGGCCAAAGCGCTCGGCAAGGCGATGGGGAAGTCGGACAAGCGCCCGGACTGTTTCGTGCAGGTAGACATTGGCGACGAACCGCAAAAGGGCGGATGCCCGGTGAACGAACTTCCAGACTTTCTGGCGCTTTGCAGCGACAAGGGCCTCCCTATCGTCGGCCTGATGTGCATTCCGCCTGCTGACACCGAAGCAGCCCCCTATTTCGCCCTGCTACGAAAGCTGCGGGACCGCCACGACCTGCCCTGCCTTTCCATGGGCATGTCGGGTGATTACGAGACCGCCATCATGCTCGGCGCGACCGATGTTCGCGTCGGTACCGCGCTCTTCGGTGCGCGCGGTACTCCCCTATGAGCGGTAAAGCCGCGGTCATTTTCGATTTCGACGGCGTCGTTGTCGACAGCGAAATCCTCTCGAACGATGTTTTCGCCGACGTCTTCAGCGCCGCCGGGTTTCCGATGACAGCCGAGGACGCGATCACGCGGTATATCGGCAAGCGCTTCGCCGACTGCGTGCCGCTGATCGAGGCGCACTATGGTAAAACGGTGGACCCGGCACTCGACGATGCCTGGCGCGACGGCGTGCTCGCGCGGTTAGACACGGATCTGGACCTCGTGCCCGGTGTCCGTCAATTCATGGCGAGCCTCGACATCCGTCCGCGCGCCATCGCCTCATCAAGCGATCCTGAATGGCTGCACGCTATGCTCGCCCGCTTCGATCTGGCCCATCATATCGGCGAGCATGTCTATTCCGGTGCGCGCGATGTCGCGAAGGGCAAGCCTGAGCCCGACCTTTACCTCCACGCCGCCGACAAGCTCGGCGTCCCGCCCAATCGCTGTTTCGTCATCGAGGACTCCCCGACAGGCGTCGAAGCGGGCGCGCGTGCGGGCATGCACGTCTGCGGATTGCTGGCCGGCGGGCACGCTATCGGCGGTCACAGCGGGCGCCTGTCGAGGGCAGGTGCGCATGTCCTCGCAAATAGCTATGACGACGTGGCCACGCATTTGAAGCGCTTCGAAGGAACTTTGCGATGACGGATGCCATCCTTCTTTATGGTGCCTATGGCTACACCGGACGCCTGATCGCCGACCGCGCCAAGACGCTCGGTCAGGAGCTGATCCTTGCCGGCCGTGACGCGAAGCGAGTGGCCACGCTAGCCGATGAGCATGGGTTCGCCTGGCGCGCCTTCGACCTCGCGGACGCGGCGGGCGAACTGCATGGCATTGGCACGGTCCTGCACGTCGCTGGGCCCTTCTCGCAAACCAGCGCGCCGATGGTCGCAGCCTGTCTGCGGACCGGCACCAACTATGTCGACATCACCGGCGAAATTGATGTCTTCGAGGCCATTGCGGCGCAGGACGAGGCGGCAAGGGCCGCTGACATGGTCTTACTTCCGGGCGCGGGTTTCGATGTCGTACCCTCGGACTGCATCGCCGCGCATGTCCATCGGAAGCTGCCGTCGGCGACGCATCTCGATCTTGTTATCGGCGGCCTAGACCAAATGTCGCGCGGGACGGCGAAGACCGGCCTCGAAAGCATCGCCGAGGGCGTCCGCGTCCGGCGCGATGGAAAGATCGTCACCCTTGATGAGGTTCCGCGCGGTACCGCGGATCTGGGCCAAGGCCTGAAACCGACCGTCGGTATGGGCTGGGGCGATGTCGCGACGGCCTATCACTCGACGGGCATCCCCGACATCGACGTCTTTTTCGAAGCCTCGCCGGAACTGGAGAAAATGTCTTCACTGTCCGGTCCCGCGCGCTGGCTCATGTCGACCGGGCTCGGCCAATGGATCGGCCGCAAGGCAATCGACAAAATGCCCGAAGGCCCCGACGCCCAGACCCGCGCGACGGCGAAGGCGACGATGCTCGCCGAGGCGCGCGATGACGCGGGCAGCCACGCCTCCGCGCAGCTCGTGACGCCAGAAGGCTATCGCCTGACGAGCATGACGGCGCTCGACATCGCCTTGCGGGTCAATGCGGGCGGCGTCGCGCCCGGATATCATACGCCGTCGTCGGCCTTCGGCCCCGACTACATCCTCGGCTTCGAAGGCGTAACGCGCCGCGATCTCTGACGAACGTCAGAGCGTCTTGACGATCTCTTCGACCATCTTCTTCGCATCCGACAGCAGCATCATTGTGTTGTCGCGGAAGAAAAGCTCGTTCTCGACGCCGGCATAACCCGCGCCGCCCATAGACCGCTTGATGAAGAGCGTCGTCGCCGCCTTCTCAACGTCGAGAATCGGCATACCGTAAATGGGCGAGGACTTGTCCGTCTTTGCCGACGGATTGGTCACGTCGTTCGCGCCGATGACGAACGCTACGTC
>JBAUIQ010000014.1:0-1585 GCA_049683075.1 Pacificimonas sp. | reverse complement strand
GCATAGCCAAGCGTATGCGTCAAAGGCATCTCGGCATGTGTCAGGCAACACTCGTCCATGAAGCCGTTCGAGCGCATTCGTCCAATGGCCCAATCCGTCTGCCGTAAGCCCGCGGCGCCCCAATCTGCGCGTTCCGATACTCGAGCCGCTTCGAATAGTCCCCAAGACACGTGCGTTTCGTAGGCTTTGTCCTCGGCCTTCGCGAAGGGTGTCCGATGTGACCGCCAACAGCCGTCTTCATCCTGACTAGACGCGAGAAAATCTGATGCGCGCGTCATCGCATCGATCATCGCAGGCTCTCGCCACTGCTGCGCCGCGGCGGCAAACCCCAGGAGGATTTGACCGGTGTTAAAGGTTACAGGCACCTGCGGTTGCTGATCCACCATGCCACCAGGCAAGCCACCGTCCGGAAACTGCGCCGACATTAGCATCGTCGTCATGCGCCGAGCAGCGTTCAGCAACGCTTCGTCGCCGCGCCGCGCCGCCTGATCTATCAACGTTGGTACAATATAGCCCGTCGTCTCGGGATAGGTCGGGGCCCAGCCGTCAATCAGCGAATAGTGCCGGGCCACGCCGCCATCCGCACTGGCGGACTGATCCTGCGCGCGCATTATCCAGCCAAGCGCGGGACCAATGACCGCAGCCGGGCCGGGGTCAGGCGGAAGCGACACCCGATCGCGCTCGACCTGCATACGGGCCGCCTGTGGCAGGCGCCGTTGGCGCAACTGAGCGCGCAAAGGCGCGGAAACGGTTTTGGCTAGGGCGCGCAGGATCATATCATCTCGTTTCGGAAGTCTTTTCCGACCAAATATCAGAGCGCATGTTAATTTTACATGGGGAAAGCCCATTCCATATTGCAGTCTTGTAAAATTCGGCCTTCTCGCTTAGCTTCAAGTGGCCGACTTAGCGGTTGGCTATGGTGATAAATGTTGCCGTGCAATAGGCATAATGGACCCGGGGGCGGTACCCGGCGGCTCCACCACAGGCTGCGTTCCGGCGTAGCGGCAGCTGCGAGTTGCGCAGCCTCTGATGGGGCCGAAACAGGATCGACATGTGCTGAAAGACGGTAATTTTGCCCGGCCTGAATGAGCCGTAAAACCGTTCATTACAATAAATGCTAACGATAACGAAGCATTTGCGATGGCTGCGTAACCCCAATCCTCACGGATAAGGTTACAAAGACTGAACACGGTTCGGGGTGCACCGGGTAACAGAAGCACCAGTCCAGCGGTCCGGAGGGCACCGAGCAACAGAAGCCCTCCATTTCACGATGCCGCTTCTTCAGCGATGCTAAACTCAATAGATCGTTATGCCGTAGCAGTTTTTCGCGGTGGAGAAAGGCGTGCACGCAGCCATCTCGTGACTTTTCCCTCCAACATCTGCGATAGAAGAAGCGACGCGCCGACAATGGCGAGAAACAGGAAAACCGTTCCAAGAGGGCTCTGTAACCAAGTGAATTCCGGCCCCGCGAACAGCAACAGAACCGGTCGATGAAAAAGATAGAGCGTGAACGTTGCGCCTGCTAGTGTTCGGATCGGTTTGTCGAACTTCCGAAGATGCGCGAAAGGCCGCTGCTTAACCGCAA
>JBAUIQ010000013.1:0-2195 GCA_049683075.1 Pacificimonas sp. | reverse complement strand
GGGGTAACACCGTGGCGTTCTAGGACTATATCGAAAATTGAAAGCGCGTGGTGCATGGACCCGATTGCCCCATGCATCATTTTCGTTAGCTCTTGATGCGTGGCCGCGTCCTTCATCGCTTCCATTCCTTCCATCGCTTTCTGGCAGCCATTGTTCATGTCTTGGATGCCGAAGAGGTAGGCATCTTTGAGGGTGTCCAACTTCATCACGTACTCCTATCTTTTGTTAGAGACTGGCAGCATGTTCGGGTGCTCTGCCATCGGATCTCCTAACTAACCGATCGGTTAGGTTGTTCCGAAGTTTTGGAGGAAGATTTTTCAAAGTGTCCGACGCAAACGATCAAAAAGCCGTGCTTGCCGAAGGCTCACAAAGAAAGCGCGAGATTGCCGCGACAGCACTGCGACTGTTTATCGTGCGCGGATATGCAGGGACATCAATGGCGGATGTCGCAGAAGCGATCGGGACCACTAAGGGGGCGCTGTATCATCACTTTTCGGCCAAAGAGGAGTTGTTTGTTGCCGCGGTTGCGATGGACACAACCGTTCCATTAGAGGCAATTGAGCGCCTTGCTGATACCGATGGGAAGGATGGCAAGCATTGGCGAGAAGCGCTTGGCCATGCTCACGATGCAGTTTTCGTCGGTGCTATGGGGCGAATGCTGCCTGTGATTGCCCAAACAGGAAACCAAATCCCACGCGTAGCGCGTGACTATCATGAACAGGTTATCTCTCGATTTCGTGCTGCATTGCGGTCAATCTACTCTGATCTATCAAGAACCGGTGCCTATCGGCAGTTAGCTCCTCACGATATCGATCAAATAGTGTTTGGCCCGTTATTAGCTAACGCCTTGACTGCGAGTTTGCTGAAGACCTCCGACGATCTGAAGAGGGAGAACCTTAGCCATGCGGGTAAAGATGAATTCATCGCTATGATTGAACGTCTCACTCGTTCTTAAGAGGAATTCTTAATCTTTCGTCCAGATGTCTATTGACCGCATTTGCTGCCGCGCTTGAATGACTGATAGGCGTTCGCATAGGTGACCAAAAACTGACCGTCTGCTTCCACCCCCAGTTTTTGACATATCGGAGCAAGGCGAAATCCGTCCGCTTTCGGGCACTCGCCATCGCTGCACGGACGTCCGAAACTGGGTCGATATCTGCCGTAAGAACTGCGATGAATGAGCATCTGCTTTCACAATCTTCAGTTTCAAAAGCAGACCGTCCGCTCCCCACCCCGAAGCGGTCAGCGCCCGTTCCCGACGCTTGTGCCCGTCTTCAAATGTAGGAAACCATCAGAGACAATGCGGGGATGACGACACGTCTCACCCGCCTACTTCCATCCCGCGTCCCGGCCCTAAAAAAATCCAACATTTTCTCGTGCGCACGCCCGCGCGACGTTGGTGCAACCTTCGTGCAACCTACACACGCTCGCGGTCAGTGGCCGAAGTTCGGGAAGAATTTGTGCACGAGCTTCGCGATGACCGCGCCGATGGCGACGCCGAGGACGCCGGAGATGACGGCGAAGACCAGCCAGTCGACGAAGCCCGCCAGGCCGCCGGGGGCGATGGCGGCGACGCTTTCGGCGATGCCCTCGATGCCATATTCGGGTGCGGCCCAGCCCAGCTGATAGGCGCTGTGGACGAGGAGGCCGCCGCCGACCCAGGCCATGGCGACCGTGCCGATCAGCGCGATGCCGGAGAGGAGCGTCGGCATGAAATTGACGAGACCGCGTCCGAAGGCGGCGAGCCCGCCGGTCTTCGTCTTGGCGAGGTGCAGGCCGACATCGTCCATCTTCACGATGATCGCCACCGCGCCATAGACGACGGCGGTGATGACGATGGCGATGATGGCGAGGATCAGCGCCTGCTGCCACCAGATTTCGTCCGCGACCTCGGACAGCGCGATGGCCATGATTTCCGCCGACAGGATGAGGTCGGTGCGAATGGCGCCCGACACCATCTCCTTCTCCTCGGCGCCGCCGCTGATCGCGACCGGTTCCTCGATCTTGTTCGAGTCGTCGACGTTGAAGACTTCCAGCACCTTCTCCGCCGCCTCGAAGCAGAGGAAGAGGCCGCCGAAGATCAGGATGACCGGGATGAGGAAGGGCGCGAACTGGCCGAGGAGGACGGCGGCCGGAAGGAGGATGACCAGCTTGTTGAAGATCGAGCCGCGCGCGATCTTGGCGATGACCGGCAG
>JBAUIQ010000012.1:0-3166 GCA_049683075.1 Pacificimonas sp. | reverse complement strand
CCGTAAAAATGGCATCGCGTGTGTCGTTTTCGTTCACCTGATCGACGGGCAATGACGCTGTCGCACGCCCATCTTCATCGCGGAGAGCGAGACGTCGTTCGGTACCGGACGCGCTTGTGAACACTGCGATCGTCGGCGCAAGGTCCGAAAGTGTCCACACGCCGTCGAGCGTTCTGCCCATGGGAACGCGCCGTTGCGAACCGTCGGCCAGCTCGAGAAATGCCGCGCCGTCGCCATCGAGTCCGCCCGATACGCCGATGAGCATGACGTCGGAAGGAAATGGTGGCGACGCTGGCGGGGTTACGGAAGAGGCCGACCTGCTCGCGGTCGAGGTCGGGGGGATTGTCGATCTTTCCCAGGCCGCTTCGACTGTGTCCTCCTCTACCTCTTGACGGCTATCGTCGAAAGCGAACCAAAGAAACGCGAGCGCGATGAGCGCCGCAACGAGAGCGACGGCTATCCCTCGGCCAACCGAAAGACCGAAAACTCTGGGGGTTGGGGACGTGGACATGGTGCCCGCGAATAACGAAGGGCCGCGCCAGGGTCATCCCCGACGCGGCCCTCCATCATTCTATTGAAAGCTGATGCGTTAGCGCGCGGCCTGCATCTGCGTCGCGAGGCGCGTGCCAGCAAGGTTATGTGCCGATACCGTCCGACCATCGCCAAGCACGAGGACCATATCGTCGCTCGCGAGAACCTGGCGATAAAGCGCGTCGGCCTCTGCCTCGCGATCGGTCGCGCGGTAAAGCTCGGCAAGTTGCAGCAGCCGCGCCGGGTCGTTTGCAAGCTTGGTCTCACTCGCTGCCAATTGCGCCTCGGCGCGCGACCAGTCGCCGTCCATCATTGCCTCGAAGCCGAGTGCATTCTTGTCGTAGCCGATTTCGCCAGCAACCGCGGGTGCGGTGGCGAGAAGCGCCGTTATTGCGAAGACTTTGAACATATCCGTCCCTCCAGTGGCTCACCTTGTTACGCTTTTATGACATCAAATGCAATATTTCTGTCATAAAAGCGTAGTTTGCCGCAGCGGACCGGAGGGAACGAGCTGCAAGCTTTTGAAAGGATGTGAAATTGGTGCGCCCGACAGGATTCGAACCTGTGGCCCCCAGATTAGGAATCTGGTGCTCTATCCGACTGAGCTACGGGCGCGTCATTATCGACATGCGACGCAAGCCCGCGGCGCGTCAAGCCGCTCACCCGTTGGCGCGCGCCTTTACGGGGAACAGAAGCGGCTGCGCGGGAACGCCTTCCTCATGTAGCGACTTCGCCTGTTCCGTCGTCGTTTCGCCGTAGACCGGCCGGGCGGGCTGCTCGCCATAGTGCATCGCGCGCGCCTCGTCGGCGAATTTGGCGCCGACATAGTCGCTCTTTGCGACGGCCTCGGACTCGGCCTTCGCGATGGCCGACATCGCCTTTTTGACGAGGGCAGGGTCGAACGATGGCATGTCGTCTGGCGTCGTGTCTGGCGCGTTCGTCGTTGGGACCGACGCGCTCACCTGTACGTGTCGGTCGTTTGCTTCGTTGGTGGGCGCGACCGCACCGCCGATAGCGAGGCGACTGGGCAGCCGCTCGATTTCACCGCTATCGCAAACCGCGCACATAAGAAGACCGCGTTCGGCCTGCACGCCGAAGTCGGCCGCGTCGCCGAACCAGCCTTCGAACACATGGCCGCGCGCGCATTTGAGGTCATAGACGATCATATGCTGATGATATGGGTGCGATGATCGCGCACAGGAAGCCGCGCGTGCACTTTGTCGCGGACGGCAAGGTCGATGTCGCAGGTCGCCACGCCTGCCGTCTCGCCCATATCGAGCAGCACCTCACCCCACGGATCGACCACCAGCGAATGACCATAGGTCGCGCGGCCGTCTTCGTGTTCGCCGGTCTGCGCCGCGGCCACCACGAAGGACGTAGTCTCGACGGCACGCGCTCTCGCCAAAAGGTGCCAGTGCGCCTTGCCTGTCGGCCGGGTGAAGGCGGCCGGAATTGAGAGAAGCTCTGCGCCCGCCTGGGTCAGGGCATCGTAAAGGCGCGGGAAACGGATGTCGTAGCAGATGGAGAGCCCGAGCTTTCCGACGGGCGTCTCGTGCACGACTGCGCGGTCGCCGCCGATGAAGGCTTTCGATTCACCGTAGCGCTCGCCGCCGCCCAGATCGACATCGAACAGATGGATCTTGTCATAGCGTGCAACGACTTCACCTTCGTCGTCGATGAGGACGCTGCGATTGGCGAGCTTGTCACCGCGGTCAACGCGAACCGCCAGGGATCCTAGCTGCACCCAGATGTTATGCGCTTTCGCGGCTTCCTTCACGGCTGCCAGAACAATGTCGTCATCTTCATTGCAGGCCACCGCCAAAAGGCGCTCACGCTGTTTATCGAGGAGTCCGCTCATCTCAGGCGTGAAGATGATCCGGGCCCCGTCCGCCGCCAGCTCGCCGATGCCCCCGACGAGCGTTTCGGCATTGGCAGCAGGGTCGATGCCGCTCGTCATCTGGATGATACCGATGCGGAAAGAGGTGGTCACCGGTCAGGCGTGGGCGGCGAGCAGCGCGTCGAGTTTGCCCTCTCGCTCCAGCGCCGCGAGATCGTCGGAACCACCGACATGTGTGTCACCGATGAAAATCTGCGGAACCGTGAAGGCGCCGCCGGAACGCGCCAGCATCTCCTGCCGCTTCTCACCGCCCATCGAAATGTCGATCTCGTCATAGGACGCGCCCTTGGCCTCGAGCAGCGACTTTGCGCGCGTGCAATAGGGGCAGAGAAATTTCGTATAAATGTCGATCGCGGCCACGGCGCGGGATGTCCTTCGTCAAACGCCTGTTGAGAGGCTTCGCGCATAGACTAGCACATCGACGCGCGATGCACCTGCTTTCTTTAACGCACGACTCGCGGCTTCGATCGTCGCGCCCGTCGTCATCACGTCGTCGACCAGAATGACAGGGCGTTTTTCAGAGAGCTTGCGATCCGGCGCGAAAGCCCCTTGGGCTGCGCGGCGGCGGGCAGCCGGACCTAGCCCGCGCGTGGAGTCCGTTGGCTTTACACGTGCAATCATGTCGAGCGCGACATCGCCTTTCGTTTGCCTGGCCAGTGCTTTCGCCATCAGCAGCGCCTGGTTGTACCCCCGTTTTCTGAGGCGCTTTCGATCAAGGGGCACGGGAACGAATAGTGG
>JBAUIQ010000011.1:0-3510 GCA_049683075.1 Pacificimonas sp. | reverse complement strand
GGACGCATCGAAGGCGATGCCGAGCGGATTACGGTGGCCGTAGGACCAGATCTGCGCGGCCGCGCCGCCCTGGTCCGCAAAGGGATTGTCGGCAGGCACGCTGCCATCGTCGTTCAGGCGGATGATCGCGCCCATATTGTTGCTGAGTTCGGCGGCGGGCTCGAACTTCTGCCGCTCGCCCGATGTGATCCACAATTTTCCTTCGGGTCCGAACGCGAGGCGATGGCCATAATGCCCGCGTCCCGTCGTCTTGTCCTGCCGCCAGATGATTTCGCTGTTCTCGAAGGCACAGCTCGACGTCGCCGAACAGTCGAGCGTCCCGCGCGCGACGACGGCACCGCGCGTATCGCCCTCGCCCGCCTCGACATAGCTGATGTAGAGCATGTTGTTCGCGGCAAAGTCCGGGTGCGGCATGACATCGCCAAGGCCGCCCTGCCCGCCATAATCGACATCCGGCATACCGGTGACATCGCCCGACAGGCCGACCTTCGGATCGAAGAATTTCATACTGCCTGACTTTTCCGTCACCAGCATCAGGCCATCGGGCAGGAAGGTCATCGCCCACGGCTCGTTGAAGGTCGTCTGTTCCTCGGCAACGAAGGGCTTCCCATCAGCCATGACGTCCGTGGCCGCTGCCGTCCCGGGGCTGCCGGTGGCGGCGGACGCGTTCTGCATACCGGAATCGGCACAGGCGCCCAGCGTCAGGGCGGTCGTCAGAATAAGCGTCGTGCGAAGGAACATATGAGACTCCGGGATGTCTTGCGGGGGATCGGTTCGCGGCCTATATAGCGGGCTAACTTCCACATGGTTAGACCCTAGGAAGCTGGCCCCGACCCCCGGGACCGGCCCCGACTGGTTTTACCCTCGATTCGGAGCCCGGAACGCTGACCGAGACCGCCTACCTTGCCGAAATGATCGAGCCGCTTGCCGCAAAGCACGGCTTCGAACTCGTGCGCGTCAAGTTCATGACGACGGAAATGGGCAAGACGCTTCAGGTGATGGCGGAGGATCCCGCGACCGGACAGCTGCACGTCGATCAGTGCGCCAGGCTCAGCCGGGACATTTCTGACCTGTTTGACGAGGTCGACCCCATTGAAGAAGAATATGTGCTGGAAGTGTCCTCCCCCGGCATCGACCGCCCGCTGACCCGCGCAAAGGATTTCGCGCTTTGGTCGGGGCACAAGGTGAAGCTGGCGACGACCGAGCCGCGCGACGGGCGCAAGAAATTCGTCGGCACGCTCCTGGGGCTGGAGGGCGAGGCCGCGAAGGTCCGCCTCGACGACGGCAGCGATGCCGAACTCGTCTTTCCCTTGGGCGACATTCACAGCGCGAAACTCGTGCTGACCGACGACCTCGTGGCCGCGACGCAGCCGCAGACTTTGAACTAGAAGGACCGACAATCATGGCCACCGCCGTCACTGCAAACCGCGCCGAACTGCTCGCCATCGCCGATTCGGTCGCGCGCGAGAAATCGATCGATCGCGGCATCGTTATCGAGGCGATGGAAGAGGCCATGCAGAAGGGCGCGCGCGCCAAATATGGCCAGGAAAACGACATTCGCGCCAAGATGGACCCGGACACCGGCGAGGTCCGCCTTTGGCGCGTGGTCGAGGTCGTCGAAGCGCCCGAAAACGCCTTTACCGAAATCAATGTCGAAAAGGCGCAGGAGCGCGAGCCCGGTGCCGCCGTCGGCGACTTCATCGTCGATCCGCTGCCGCCCGTCGAATTCGGCCGTATCGATGCGCAGGCCGCCAAGCAGACCGTTCTCCAGAAGGTCCGCGACGCCGAACGCGAGCGTCAGTTCGAAGAGTTTAAGGACCGGGCGGGCGAGGTCATCACCGGCATCGTGAAGCGCGTCGAATTCGGCCATGTCGTCGTCGACCTGGGCCGCGCCGAGGGCGTCATCCGCCGCGACGAGCAGATTCCGCGTGAACTGCTTCGCGTTGGCGACCGCGTCCGCACTTATATCAAGGAAGTCCGCCGCGAACTGCGCGGGCCGCAAATCTTCCTCAGCCGCGCGCATGGCGAGTTTATGAAGAAGCTGTTCGCGCAGGAAGTCCCCGAAATCTACGACGGCATCATCGAGATCAAGGCGGTCGCCCGCGATCCGGGCAGCCGCGCGAAGATCGGCGTCATCTCCTATGATGGCTCGATTGATCCGGTCGGCGCCTGCGTCGGCATGAAGGGCAGTCGCGTGCAGGCCGTCGTGCAGGAATTGCAGGGCGAGAAGATCGACATCATCCCCTGGTCGGAGGACGTCGCCACTTTCACGGTAAACGCACTGCAGCCCGCCGAGGTCGCCAAGGTCGTCATCGACGAGGACGACAACCGCATCGAGGTTGTGGTTCCCGACGAGCAGCTGTCGCTCGCCATCGGCCGCCGCGGTCAGAATGTCCGCCTCGCCAGCCAGATTTCGGGCCACCAGATCGACATCCTGACCGAGGAGGAAGAATCCGCCCGCCGCCAGGAGGAGTTCACTACCCGCTCCACCATGTTCATGGAGGAGCTGGACGTCGACGAGGCGCTGGCGCAGCTGATCGTTGCGGAGGGCTTCTCCGAGATGGAAGAAGTCGCCTATGTCGAGGCCGAAGAAATCGCTGCCATCGAGGGCTTCGACAACGACCTTGCCGAGGAACTTCAGAACCGCGCCAAGGAAGCGCTCGATGTGCGCGAGCAAAAGGCGCGCGACGAACGCCGCGCGCTCGGCGTCGAGGATGACCTGGCCGAAATCGACGGCCTGACGGAGGCCATGCTGGTGAAGCTCGGTAAGGCGGAGATCAAGACGCTCGACGACCTTGGCGACCTTGCCACCGACGAGCTGATCGGCCGCGGCACCCGCGACGGCAGCGTGCCGGACGGCCCGCTTTACGGTTCGGACCTGACCGAAGAGGACGCCAACCGCATCATCATGGCGGCGCGGGCGCACTGGTTCGAGGACGAAGAGCCTACATCTTCCGGGGAGGCCGACAATGCGGCAACCTCGCAATGAGCCCGAACGGACGTGCATATTAACGCGTGAACCGGGCGGCCGGAACGAGCTCATCCGGCTCGCCCTGTCTCCTGACGGCGACGTTCTTCCCGACCTTGGCGCGAAGGCGCCGGGCCGCGGTGCGTGGCTGGGTGTCGACGCCGCCGCGCTTGATGCCGCCCAGGCGAAAGGTGCGCTGAAGGGCGCGCTCGCCCGTGCCTTCAAGGGTGAGGCAAAGTCAGTTCCGGACGACCTTTCCGCCCGGATCGGCGACGGCCTGCGGGCGCGTGCCCTCGACCGGCTCGGCCTCGAAATGAAGGCGGGACATCTGGTGTTCGGCTTCGAACGCGTGCTGTCTGCGGTGCAATCGGGCGCGAGCGATTTGGTTCTCCATGCTGCCGACGCCGGCGATGACGGGTGCGAAAAGCTCGACCGCGCAGTCAGGCAGATGAACCGTCACGACGACCCCGACGCCTTGCAAAACGAGGGCGGGCGGGCCAAGTCGCTCGTCCTGCCCGTGGACAGGGCGGCGCTCTCCATGG
>JBAUIQ010000010.1:0-2361 GCA_049683075.1 Pacificimonas sp. | reverse complement strand
ATGTTGCACCCGACGCCGCGCGTGAGAGCGAGACGACGCGCGCACCGGTAGCCGAGCTGACCGTCGTCATTCCCGTTTTCAACGAAGCGGAAAACGTCCGGCTGCTCCTCACGAAGCTCGACGCCGCGCTTACGGGCATTCGGTGGGAGGCCGTGTTCGTCGACGACGACAGCCCTGACGGCACCGCCGAAATCGTCCGCGACGTGGCGCGGCAGCGGGCGGATGTCCGGGTCATCCAACGGATCGGCCGCCGCGGCCTCTCGACGGCGGTCATCGAGGGCATGCTGTCGACATCCAGCCCCTTTCTCGCGGTCATCGACGGTGACATGCAGCATGACGAGCGCGTTCTTCCGGACATGCTCTCGGCGGTCCGAGGCGGCGATTACGACATCGCCGTCGGCAGCCGCTATGTCGAGGGTGGTGGCTTCGGCGACTGGGCGGAATCGCGCCAGACCGTGTCGAAGGTCGCAACGATGCTCGGCACGCACATATTGAAGGCGGATCTCAGCGATCCGATGAGCGGCTTCTTTCTCATATCCAGGGAGGCATTTACCGCCTCGGTGCGGGATACGTCCGGCATCGGTTTCAAGATCCTCCTCGACCTCGTGGCGTCTTCGCCGCGGCCGATGCGGGTCAAGGAAGTCGCCTATGAGTTTCGGACCCGCGAACTTGGCGAGAGCAAGCTCGATAGCGCGGCGATGTGGGAGTATGTCACGCTGCTTCTCGACAAGTGGATTGGCCATATCGTGCCGATCCGTTTCGTCATGTTCGCGTCAGTCGGCGGCCTCGGCCTCGTCGTTCATCTCGCCATCCTCGGCACCTTAGTCGAGGCCGCGGATACTGGTTTCGTGACCGGCCAGATCGTTGCGACGCTGAGCGCGATGATCTTCAACTATGCTCTCAACAACGTCTTCACCTATCGCGACCAGCGGCTGACCGGCTGGGGCCTCCTAAGGGGACTTTTCTCGTTCATCCTTATCTGCTCCGTCGGGGCCGCCGCGAATGTCGGCGTCGCCGCCTATATCTACGAGGCGCCGTCCGCCTGGTGGATTGCCGGGATTGCGGGCGCCATGGTTGGCGCGGTGTGGAACTACGCGGTCAGTTCGGTCTTCACCTGGAAGAAGAAGTAGCCTCCAGTTCCATACGCTGGGCGTCGGCGCAGAATTTCGCCGGGTTAATGCTGCGGCGGATTATATTCTCGACCGGCTGGATTTTGGGCACTTGGGTTTGACCAGCATCTATCCGGAACGCTCGTATCACGTATCTTTAGGGGGCTGCATCGACCGAATTCGCGGCAGCAATTTCGTCCGGCGTCGCATAGACGGTGATGCCCTCCCGCATCATCTTAAGCTGACAATCGTAAAAGCGACGCGCACTCAGTAGCCAGCAACTAGCTTCGCCAACCTCGTACCAACTCATTCCGGCATCCCTTTGCAAACGGCGTTCGAAATAGTTGAGCGTTGCCATGCTATTATTGTAATCAATGCGATGAGAAAAATCGTTGTTGTGAGCAAAGTAGTCTTTCTCATGAGCCTGCCCGCTTGCGTCGGTGACAGTAATCCTGAACGGTGAGTCCTCGGTATACACCTGACGAGGAAAATCAGGCTCGCAGTCCTCAAGCGTATGATAGAAGGTAACGGCTCCCAGGCTCGTCCCGAGCCCGCAAATATGGCCGTCCCGCTCTTTCACGCGCATCATTGGTGTGTCCGGACCGAAATTCGTGGACGCGGCCAGCTGCCCTTCCACAAACCAAGTCGCGTCGCGTCCCATCGCGGCAAAGCTGTGGGTCGGGTGAACGCTGCGTACTGTATCTGAGCGAGCGCTAAAGGCGGCGGGAAGTTTACCGAGATTGCTTGGCGTGGATCGAACATCGAAAGAGCGCCGAGACCGCATCGTCTGCGCCATCATGCCGTCGATCGAATATGTCGGTATGATCAAAGTGCCGCCCCTACGGACGACAACGACCTCGATCATTGCGTCGAGCACCGTGTCGACGCCCCCCTCGACAAATCCTATCGACTTCAAAGAGGAATGTACGAGCACCGGCGAGCCGTTTTGCAGTGGAAGTGACATCAGGTCGGCCAGAAGCCGTGCTTTCCCGACATGAGGCTTTTGGCGACGAAGTTCTGCCTCCCGACGCTTGCTTGCGATAACATCGCGAAACGGTCGAACCAGATTTTTTGCCGTGTTCAAAAAACCTTTTGCCATGACCCCCAAATTTTCTCTTTTGCGCTTTAGACAAAAAAGGTTGCGACTTCACAACAGCATCGCTCGTTGCCAAGCACGCGACCCATTACAAAAACGGAGCAGCCGATGGCCACCGGACTCGTAGCATTGCTGGATGACGTTGCCGCCATCGCG
>JBAUIQ010000009.1:0-8339 GCA_049683075.1 Pacificimonas sp. | reverse complement strand
ATGTTGAGCGCCTGTCCGCGCTTAAGGACGAAAGCGACCGCGACGTTCATTTTTATCGCCGCGACGATGACGCTGCCGAGCGATTGCGCCTGAAAATCTATCGCCTGCACGAGATCATTCCGCTGTCGGATATGGTTCCGGTTCTGGAGGCCTTCGGCTTCCGCGTCATCGAAGAGTTCCCGTTCGACCTTGCGGGCGGTCGTCTCGGCTGGGTCCACGATTTCACGGTTGAACCGCTTCATGGCGACGCGTTCGATCTCGACTACCTTATCGAAAACGCAGAGCCAGCGCTTCGGGAGGTTCTGGTCGGCGCGGCGGAGAACGATGCGTTCAACATGCTGGTGACCGGCGCGAAGCTATCGATTGCCGACGTCGGCTGGTTGCGCGCTTATTTCCGCTATCTGAAGCAGACTGTGCTCGCCTACGGCTTGCCCACGGTGGTCGAGGCACTGAGGCGGCATCCGAAGCTGGCGGGCGCACTTGTTGCTCTGTTCCGTGCCCGCTTCGGTCCGGGCGTGGATGCGCGCGACAAGGCCGTCGAGAAGGCAGAAGCCGATGTGGCCCGCGGCTTGCGCGACGTGGCTGCGATCGACGAGGATCGCATTTTGCGGCTCTATCGCGACGTCATGTCGGCGACGCTTCGCACGAACGCCTTTGCGGATACGGACGATGCGCTGGCTTTCAAGATCGACCCGGCGAAACTGCCCGGCATGCCAGCACCAGTCCTTTATCGCGAAATCTGGGTCTACAGTCCGCGTGTCGAGGGTATTCACCTTCGTGGCGGACCCATCGCCCGGGGCGGCCTCCGCTGGTCCGATCGGCGCGATGACTTCCGCACCGAAGTCCTGGGGCTCGTGAAGGCCCAGATGGTAAAGAACGCGGTCATCGTACCGACCGGGTCGAAGGGCGGATTTTATCCGAAACAGCTGCCGCCGACGAGCGATCGAGAGGCTTGGCTGGCCGAAGGCATCGCCTGTTATCGCATCTTCATCGGCGCGCTCTTATCGCTGACGGACAATCTTAAGGAGGGCGACGTCGTCCCGCCGCCGAATGTCGTCCGGCATGACGGCGACGATCCCTATCTTGTGGTCGCGGCCGACAAGGGCACGGCGACCTTTTCCGACATTGCGAACGAAATCAGCGTCGAACGCGGCTTCTGGCTGGGCGATGCCTTCGCCAGCGGCGGCGCGAATGGATATGACCACAAGGCCATGGGGATCACGGCGCGCGGCGCGTGGGTCAGCGTGGAGCGACATTTTGCGGAAATGGGCGTCGACGTGTCGAGTGATCCTGTCACCGTCGTCGGCGTCGGCGATATGTCGGGTGACGTCTTCGGCAACGGCATGCTCCTGTCGAAGAGCCTGAAGGTCGTCGCGGCGTTCGACCACCGACACATTTTTATCGACCCCGATCCCGATCCGGCGACCAGTTGGAAGGAGCGAAAACGCCTATTTGGTCTGAAGCGCTCGAGCTGGGACGATTACAACGCGAAGCTGATATCCAAGGGCGGCGGCGTGTTTCCGCGCGATCAGAAATCGATCAAGCTGACCAAGGCGATACGTGCGCTTCTCCAGATCGACGAAGATATGGTCAGCCCACAGATATTGATGCGCGCGATCCTGACGGCCGAGGCCGACCTCCTTTGGTTCGGCGGCATCGGCACTTATGTGAAGGCGGCGCAGGAGAGTGATGCGGATGTCGGCGACCGCGCCAATGACGACATTCGCGTCGACGCGCGTGACGTCCGCGTGAAGGTGATCGGTGAAGGCGCGAACCTCGGTATCACCCAACCCGGTCGCATCGCCTATGCGCGGCAGGGCGGACGCGTGAACACTGACTTCATCGACAACAGCGCGGGTGTCGACTGTTCCGACAACGAGGTGAATATCAAAATTGCATTGCAAGGGCCGCTGCGCTCCGGCGAGCTTGAGATGGACGCGCGCAACGAGCTCCTCGAATCGATGACCGAAGAGGTCGCCAAGATCGTCCTTCGTGACAATGTCATGCAGACGCAGGCGATATCGGTGGCGGAAGCTGGCGGCGCTGCGATGGTCCCAGCCTACAGCCGGGTTATGGAACTCCTTGAGGCGCGTGGTCGCCTCGACCGCAAAGTAGAGCAGCTGCCAACCGATGAAGAGCTGACTCAGCGAGCGGCGAACGGCGCCGGTCTGACGCGGCCTGAACTGTCGGTGCTGCTCGCCTACGCCAAAAACGTCATCTACGAGGCACTTGTCGCTTCGGACATCCCGGATGATCCGATTCTCGTCGAAGATCTAGAGATGGCGTTCCCCGACACCTTGACGTCAACGCTTCCGAACGAGATCCGCGATCATCAGCTGAGACGCGAAATCATCGCGACCAAGATCAGCAATCAAATGGTCAATCGCGGCGGCATCGCGCTGCCTTTCGAGCTAGCGGAAGAACATGGCGTGTCGCTTGCTAGGATCGGTGCCGCGTTCGTTGCGGCGCGAGAGCTGTTCGGTCTTCGCGCGCTGTGGCGCGCCATTGATGCGGCGAAGGGCGATGCGAAGATGCACATCATGCTGCACCAGCGGTCCATCGTCGGCCTGCGCCTTCACATGTCCGACCTCGTGCATGAGATGAAGGTCGGCGAGATGCCGACGGAGGTCGTGGGTGCACTGAAGAGCGGCATCGAAGACCTGGCCGCCGATGTCGACCAGCTGCTGCGCGCAGAACCGCGCGCGCATCTCGAGCGCGTGCGCCAGGACTTAATCGCTGGATCTGCGCCGAAAACCTTGACCGGACAGTTGATCGACCTGCAGGCACTCGACGGCGCGGTCGCGACGGCTCGCCTCTCGCACGATCTCGGAGCGGGCGACCGGGAGGTGGCCGCCGCCTACACGCTCCTTGGCCAGGAAATCGGTCTCGATTGGGCCAAAGCGCGCGCGGCGCAAATGGTGCCGAGCGATCCGTGGGAGCGCCTGCTCGTTGCTGGACTGGTCAGGGACTTCGAGGCCCTGCGCATGGACCTCATTCGCCGCATCACGCCGGAGGGTGGCGATCCCTCAACGGCAGTATGCGACTGGCTGACGACCCATAAACAAACGGCGGATCGTCTGCGCGCCTCGATCGACCGCGCGCGCGGTGCGGGTGCCGTCTCCACCGCAATGCTTGCGCATCTGGCGGGGCAGGCGCGCGGGTTGCTGACCGCGTGAGGGCGGGAACCCGGTACCTGCGTATGTCGTTCACTTGTGGTATGCTGGCCGGGAAGAGGATTTGATGTGATGACGAGACGCTTCCTTGCCCTGGCCGGTATCGGCTTCGCCCTGACGCTCTACCCCTGCACCGCCAACGCTCAGGATTCCGACGCTCCTGTGAAGGCGCCCGGTGCGCCGCAAGCGGTTTCAACACCGCCGACGACAGACAGCGGCATTATCGTCGCGCCAAAGAATAAGCGTGTGCCGCTAAATCAGTTCATGGTGCCGAAGGGTTGTGACGATGTCGGCCCCGACGAGATCTGCGTCACTGGCGCTCCGCCTGTTGAAGAGGAAATCGTCACGACACCCGAACCCGGAGATCGTCTGCTCGACGTCCAGTCCGAGCGTTCGGGCCTCGCAAATCTCGGCTCGACGACGCCGATGGACTGCAACACCATTGGGATCGGCGGCGCGTCCGCATGTACCTATGAGACGTTCCGCCAGTGGAAACAGGAGCGGAAGTTGAAGGAAGCGCGCGAGGCGATACCTGTCGATTGAAGAGAGGTCGCATGGCCTGCGCCCGAATAAGGTCGTAGGCTGACCCGCATGGCCGATCCCTATTCCCGCGTTACCGACCGTCGCCGTCTGATCGACCGGCGAGCCCTGTGGTCGCAACTTGCCGAAATTGAGCCGGATCGAGGGGCCGCGGCTCAAATTCTGAAGGTGGCCGAAGCCAAGGGCGTCGAAGAACTTGGCCGACGAATAGACGCCGATCCCGGTGCGGGTCTTGCGCATGCGAACGCACAGTCGTTCCTGACCGACCAGATCATTCGCCTTGCCTATGATTTCGCGGTCCAGCGGCTTTACCCGAAGGCCAATCCGACGGCCGGTGAACGTCTGACCATCTGTGCGGTCGGCGGTTATGGGCGCCGCGAGATGGCGCCGTACAGCGACGTGGATCTCTTGTTTCAGATGCCTGGCGACCTGACGCCATGGGCCGAGCAAGTCGTGGAGGCGGTTCTCTACACATTATGGGATCTCGGGTGGAAAGTCGGTCACGCGGTCCGCTCCATTTCCGAAATGGTTCGCCTGTCACGCGAAGACGTGACGATTCGGACCGCCATGCTGGAGGCGCGTTATCTGTGGGGCAATCAGCAAGTTTACGATGCGGCGGCGATGGCGTTCCGCCGGGACGTCACCCATGGGACCGAGCGTGACTTTATTCAGCAGAAGCTGACCGAACGCGACGCCCGGCACGAACGTATGGGCGGCAGTCGTTATGTCGTCGAACCCAATGTGAAAGAGGGGAAGGGCGGTCTGCGCGATCTTCACACGCTCTTCTGGATCGGGAAATATGTCCATCAGGTCGACCGTGCGCGCGAGCTGGTCGAGACAGGCATGTTCGAACCGCGCGAATATAAGCAGTTCAACCGCGCCGAGAATTTCCTCTGGTCCGTCCGCATCCTTCTCCACCGCATTGCCGGTCGCGCCGAAGAGCGCCTGACCTTCGACCTGCAACGCGAATTGGCCGGGCGGCTGGGGTATCAGGAACGTGCCGGGACAGCGCCGGTCGAGCGGTTCATGCGGCACTATTTCCTGATCGCGAAATCCGTCGGCGACCTGACCGGATTGTTCCTCGCCCATCTTGAAGAAGAGCATGCGGGCGCGCGCATTCGGCTGCCGCGGGTCACCCGGACACCGAAGCGATTGAAGGGCTTCACGCTGACGGGCGGCCGTATCGGTATCCCGGATGACCGGTTCTTCGAGGAGGAGCCAACGCGTCTTCTCGAGATATTCAGGCTGGCCGACAAATATGGCCACGAGATTCACCCGCTTGCCATGCGACAGGCAGGACACGACGCGCAATTGGTCGCGGATCTACAGGACGACCCGACGGCGAACCGTTATTTTCTCGATGTATTGACCAGCCCGCGCGATCCGGAACTCGTGCTGCGATGGATGAACGAGGCCGGCGTGTTCGGGCGCTTCGTTCCCGACTTCGCCCGCGTCGTGGCGCGCATGCAATATGACATGTATCACCATTATACCGTCGACGAGCACACGATCCGCGCGATCGGTCTTTTGACGAAGATCGAGAAGGGCGAGCTTGCCGACGAGCATCCCTTGTCGAGCGCGCTGATCGCGAAGCTGACGTCGCGGCAGGTTCTCTACGTCGCCGTTCTTCTACATGACATCGCCAAAGGTCGCGGCGGCGATCATAGCGAGCTCGGCGGTGAAATCGCCGAGGAGCTGTGCCCGCGTCTCGGTCTCGATGCGGCGCAAACGGAAACGGTGGCATGGCTGGTGCGGCAGCATCTCCTGATGTCGGCGACCGCGTTCAAGCGCGACCTCGCCGATCCCAAGACCATCGAAGATTTCGTGGCGCGTGTGCAAAGCCCGGAGCGGCTGAAGCTCCTTTTCCTCCTCACAGTCGTCGACATCCGCGCTGTCGGACCGGGAACATGGACCGCGTGGAAGGCTCAGCTTCTGCAGCAGCTTTACGAGGCTGCCGAGGCGCGTCTTCGCCTCGGTCATCAGGAACGCGGTCGGGGGGAATTGGTCGCGCATAAGCGTGCCCAGCTTGCCGACGCGATGGATTGGGATGTGGAGACAGCCGAGACATATGCCGCGCGCTTCCCGGACAGTTACTGGGTCGCCGAAATGCTGCCAACCCTGATCGCCAATGCGAGGCAGATCGAGCGCGGCGGCGACGAGCTGAGTGTCGCCACGACCGTTTCGGAGACGCGCGGCGTGACGCATGTGACCGCCTTCGCCAACGACCATCCCGGTATCTTCGTGCGCGTCGCGGGCGCGATCAGCCTGGCTGGCGCGAACATCGTCGACGCGCGCATTCACACTTCTCGAGACGGAAAGGCGCTCGATAATATCATGGTCAGCGCGCCGTCGGGCGAACCCTTCGCCGAGGAGGGGCAGCTGGTCCGCCTCAGGCAGACGATCATCGACGCGCTGGAAGGGCGGCTACGCCTTCGCGAGCAACTCGCCCGCCGCCCGCTCGCCGCGCCGCGTCTCGACGCCTTCCGCATCAATCCCCGCGTGATCGTCCAGCGCGGGGCCTCGAACCGGTTCACGGTGGTCGAGGTGAACGCCGCCGACCGACCGGGTCTTCTCTACGCCCTGGCCCGCGCGCTCTACGATGCCCGCGTGACGGTCCACAGCGCGCACATCACCACTTATGGCGAGCGCGCGGTCGACACCTTCTATCTAACGGACCTCACCGGCATGAAGATCGACGGATCGCAGAGACTGCGGGGCCTGGAAACGCGCCTCCTGAAGGCCGCGCGAATTGCCGAAGAGGAACGGATCGCCGCTTAACTTTCTAGGCCGTGCGATGCGCGAGCATCAGCGAGTCACAGAAACACTTTATCCTGCGGCCTTGCCTCTGACCCAGAATTTGGCGCTGCCGAAAAGGCCCTTCACACTGGGTGGCGGGCCCGATCGCAGGACGCCGTAGCGGAACAGCCGCGCCGATATGAAGATGATGACTGCGGCGAAGCCGAACTGCCAGGCGAGTGCGGCGATATGGATGCCGATTTCCGTCCCGACGGCGGCCCTTGCTCCCATCATATAAGGTGCGGACAACGGGAAGATTGCAGCGATGGCCGCGCCGACGCCGTCCGGATTGGAGATCGCGCCCAGCGTTCCGATCAGGACCACCATCTGGAGGATTGTCACCGGCATCGAGAGTGTTTGAACTTCGCGGATCGAGGTGCAGAGACTGCCGATCCCGAGGTAGATCGCGCCGTAGATAAGGTAAGCGGTCACAAAATACATAAGGACGAGGGCCGCGAACGGGCCCCAGCCCCGGGCCGGATCGGGGAGGATGCCGTCTGGAAGCTGTCCGAGAACGAAGGCCGCGCCGCCGCCGAAGACAGCGCCCCAGACCGTGACCCCGATCATCGACACGACGAGCATGCCGAGAAGCTTTCCCGCGAAGATGGCCGGAATGGGGACGCTGGCGACGAGGATCTCGATGACTTTGTTGCCCTTCTCCTCGACCATGTTGGAGAGGAGCGCGCCGGCCAGAAGCGAGATCAGCATGAACAGGACGACCGCCGCGCCCGTAGCGAGCGCTTGCTCGCCGCCGGACGGCCCGGGCTGATTGGCGTCGGGAACTTCATTCTCGACGGGCACGACCGGGATCGGCGGCGCCGCCGCGTTCAATTCGTCGAGAGGCCGGGTGAGCCCGGCCCGTTCCAGAGCGTCCCGTTGCCACGCGTTGCTAGCGAGAGCGCGGGCGCGGTCGGCGTTGCTGCCGGGGCGCTTGTAAAGGCGGATATCGTCACCCGTTGCGACGATGACCGCACCGAAGCGGCCGCCTTCACGGGCGAGAAGTTCGGTCGCGGTCGCTTGCGGGTCCGCTCGTCCCGGGACTGTCGTGAAGCGCGGACTGTTGTCACGCGGACCGAGGGCATGGCCGATAACGCCCGTGCCGAGGTCATATTCCTCTTCGATGTCATCCAGCGTCTCACGGAGCCCTTCGAGCTCGGTATAAGTCAGCATCGCGGCAGGCCGGTCGAGCGCAGGCGGCAGTTCGCCACCGCGAATACTGCGATAGCGGCTTTGATAACGCGCATATCGCGTGCGCGCACGTTCGAGTGCGGCGGTGTCGGACAGACGGTCCGCGAAGTTGCCACTTCCGTCGATCACGGCGACCGCCGTCGGTGCGCGTTCCGGATCCGGGTCGCCCTGCACCAGGCTGGCGACGATGCCGAAGATAAGGCCGAGAATTGGCATGCCGAGCCAGATCAGGAAGCCCTTCGACATGACGGTGGCGACGATGTCCCGCCGCGCGATGGTCAACATCGCCGAGACGAACCCCGGCGCGCGCGCCGCGCTCATGCGGCGTCTCGCATTTCGACGGCGCGGGCATCCTCGGCTTCGGGATCGCCGACCATCGCAACGAACGCGTCGTGCAGCGTCGGTCGCTCAGTCCCGATGTCGCGAACGTCGATATCGGCGGCGATCAGGCGTTTCAGGAGCGGCGTCGGGCCATCCGGGGGCAAGATCATAGACCAGCCATCGGCGGTACGCTCGGCGTCGGCAGGCAGCAGCGGTGCCAGCCGCTCCGGCGGCGTCGACGTGGAGATAAGGAGCCGCGCGGGGAGTACGCCGCGCGCCTCCGCGACACTGCCCGAAAACCGTGTTCGCCCACCCGCAATG
>JBAUIQ010000008.1:0-8790 GCA_049683075.1 Pacificimonas sp. | reverse complement strand
TCGTCGGTATCGAGAATGCGAGCGACATCTTCATCGCCGCGAAACATCCCAAGAGTTTCATATCGCTCGACGATTCCGATCATCTGATGACCTCGGACCGCGATACATCCTATGCCGTCGGCGTCATGACCTCGTGGGTGGAGCGTTATATTGAGCCACGTCCCGTTGAAGATGACCCGGCGCATGAAGACGTCGTTGTCGAACCGGCGGGCGGCGCCTTCAAGCAGGTCGTCACGGCCGCTGGCCATCGTAGCATCGCCGACGAGCCGAGATCGATCGGTGGAACTGATGAAGGCCCAACACCCTATGGCCTCCTTCTTGGAGCGCTCGGGACCTGCACGAACATGACTGTTCAGCTGATTGCGAAGAAGGAGAAGATTCCGCTGGGTTCAGTCACCACTCGGCTCAGTCATGGCCGCCGCTACGATACGGACTGCGAGGGCTGCATGGACTCGCCGAAGAGGATCGAGACCATCAACCGCGAAATCAGTTTTGTCGGCAGCGACCTGACGGAAGATCACCGCGCCCGCCTACTTGAGATCGCAGACAAATGTCCGGTCCACAAAACCCTTGCGGGCGAAGTCGGAATTACCACCAATGAGGTGATGGAGCTGGACTGACGGCTAAAAAAATTGGTCGGGGAGACAGGATTCGAACCTGCGACCCTCTGCTCCCAAAGCAGATGCGCTACCAGGCTGCGCTACTCCCCGACTGGTAAGGCCCCGTAGCCGCGAACGCAGCCGTCGGCAACATCAAGCCATCAAACAATGCGCGTCGATGGGCACGGTCACGTCGGCCAGTATTTTGGCCACGGTGGTGTCGCCCCCGCCGTCGGCCGCCGCTTCCAGCTCGTCCCGTTCGCCCTCGCCCGACAGCGCGAAGATCAATGTGCGCGCCTTGACAATGCTCAGCTTCGAAATCGTAACTTGCACATCGCCCTCATCGTCGGCGACGCCGATGGCACGAGCAGGCAGATCGTCGGCCATTGCCTCTTCAAGGTCCGGACCCGGGACCAAGCCCGCAACGCTTCCTTCTGCCCCAAGCATCAGCAGTACGAGGTCGAGTGGCCACCCAAGGTCCTGCAGACGGGCATCCGCCGCCACGCCCGCCATCTTGTAATCGTCATTGGTGCTCGAAAGCGGCAAAACGCGCGCGCCCTTCGGCATGAATAACCGCGCAAGCCAGGCCGCCTTCGACTCAGGATCGTCGACGGCGACGAGACCATCGTGTGACGGCACGATGGCGACATGTCGCCAGTCCCGCTTCTGCTCGGCAATCTTCTCATAGGCGGGTAGCAAAAACTCGTCCGCCGGAAGCACGATCAGCGCCTCGCGCCGCGCATCGAGCGCGCTGTCGATGATGAAACCGATGTCCCCGGCGAGGCTCGAATAAAATTCGTCCTCGGCCTCCGCCTCCCAAATCTCGAGCTCGTCACGATCCATGTCGGGGGCTCCGATATTCGGTCCGGGAGGGGGTGGTGGGCGCAGGAAGGTTCGAACTTCCGACCCCTGCGATGTCAACACAGTGCTCTACCACTGAGCTATGCGCCCACACTGGAAGCGGGGATGTAGCGACAGGCACCCTGCCCCGCAAGCCCGCATCTTCGGACTTTCTCACGCCGCCAATGCGCGCTCGATCTCGTTGGTCAGTTCGCGAAGGTGAAATGGCTTCGACAGCACGCGCACGTCCTCGGGCGCGCCGCTATTCTTCGACAGCGCGACGGCCGCGAAACCGGTAATGAACATGACGCGCATACCGGGCGCGAGCGCCGCGGCGCGCTGGGCAAGCTCGATCCCATCCATCTCCGGCATGACGATATCCGTGAGAAGCAAGTCGAAACGCCCATCGGCAATGTGCGGCAATGCCGACGTCCCGCGGTCGACGGCAACCACATCGTAGCCCGCCCGCTCGATAGCACGCTCAAGGAAAGCGCGCATGGAATCATCGTCTTCGGCCAGAAGGATGCGGCCGCGACCGGTGCTTTCGGACTTGTCTTCGCTCACGTCATCATCCCGCTCTTTGCCGTCCATCGCCCCGAGGCCGCTGCATAGAAGCCGAAAGTTAAGGATTCATCAATCTTTTCGTCATCTCGATGAGCCGATAGGGGCACGTGATGCCTGTCGTATCCCAGCCACCCGTCGACCCGCCGCCCTTCGTCGTCGACAAAGCGCCACGAAACGGCGTGGATGGACCGTCTGTTCCGATCCTTCTCGCCTCGCCGCACAGCGGCTTGTACGAGCCTGCGAACTTCCGGCGCACCTCGATCACCACCACCGAGGACCGTCGCCGCGCTGCCGACTTTGAGGTCGATCGTCTCTTCCGGGCCGCCGCCCTCACACACGGGCTCGCCATGGTGCGCGCCACCCACAGCCGGACATATGTCGACCTGAATCGCGATCCGGCCGAACTCGATCCGGCCATCATCGAAGACCTGCCGCCGCGTACGTTTTCAGCGCGCGTCCGCGCTGGACTGGGTGTTATCCCGCGTATGGCGACCCCCGGTGTGCCTCTCTACGACCGCCCCATACGAATGGCAGAGGCGAACGCCCGCCTCGGTACGATCCACCGGCCCTACCATGCGGAGATCGGCAGGCGGCTCGCGGCCTTGCGTAACGCACACGGTTCGGCCTTGCTAATTGACTGCCACTCAATGCCCAGCCTACCGCGGCGAGGTGGCCAGCCCGGTGCTGCTTTCGTCGTCGGCGACCGCCATGGCGAGAGCGCGATGCCGCGCATCGGTCAGGAAATTGCAGCGACACTTTCGTCTTACGGGCGTGTGGCCATGAACGATCCTTACGCCGGTGGCCACGGCACGACACATCATGGCAATCCGGCGCGTGGCATCCACGCCGTTCAGATTGAAATCGACCGCAGCCTTTATCTGGAAAGCGACAGACTTGTCTGCCGCCCGGACCTTGGGGGCTTGCCTGCGGTCATGACCGAGCTGATCGGGAAACTGGCCGAGCAGCTGATGGGCGAGGATACGGAAACCGTGTTGGCCGCGGAATGATTGCGACCTGATCCCAACTCCCGCGTCCGATTGCCACACACATGGTCATCGGGTAGCGCGCGGCGTCATGGACGCAGCGCTCACGACTCTCTTCTCGCCCGTCATCCTCTTCTTCGTACTCGGCATCCTCGCGGCGGTGGCGCGATCCGACCTCGCCATCCCTGAGAGTCTGGCCAAGGGCATGTCGCTCTACCTCATGGCCGCCATCGGTTTGAAGGGCGGCGTGCAGGTTGCCGCTGCGGGCTTCTCGACGGAGATCCTCTTGGCGCTGCTGGCCGGGGCCGCGCTCAGTGCATTGCTGCCGATCCTCGCATTCCCGCTTCTCAAGACGATCGGCGGCATCGATGCCCTGAATGCCGGAGCGGTGGCCGCGCACTACGGCTCGGTCAGTGTCGTGACCTATGTGACCGGCGTCGAGATCCTGACCGCCGCCAACATGATTCCGGACGGCTACATGGTGGCGGTGCTTGCCTTGATGGAGACGCCGGCAATCCTCGTTGGCATTTGGCTCGCCCGTCGCGGCGTGAAGGACAAGAAGGCGGAGAACCGCGGCGGAAATGGCCTTCTGCACGAGGTTCTGTTCAATGGCTCCGTCGTGCTACTCGTTGGCAGCTTTCTTATCGGCATCGTCGGTGGCGAAGCGGGCTTCGAACCGATCGCGCCCCTGTTCGAGGGCATCTTCAAGGGCGTCCTCTGCCTCTTCCTCCTCGACATGGGCCTGATCGCCGCCCGGCGCCTTATCGACAGCCGCGCTCTCAACGCGCGCCTCGTCACGCTCGGAATCGTCCTCCCCATCGTCAACGGAACCATTGGCGCGGCGGTCGCAGGCCTCATCGGCCTCTCCGGCGGCACAGCGGTCGCCTTCGTCATCCTCGCGGCCAGCGCGTCCTACATCGCGGTCCCGGCGGCGATGCGGATGGCAATGCCACAGGCTGACGCCGGCCTCTATCTCTCGCTGTCGCTGGGCGTCACCTTCCCGTTCAATATAACCCTTGGCATCCCCTATTATATCTTCATCGTCGACCTGCTGATCGGAAGCACCCCATGACCGAACACAAGACGATAAAACGTCGCCGCATCGAGCTGCTCGCCGACAAGCCGCTCATTCGAAAGATCATCTCGGTGGCTGAGGGCGTCGGCGTCGACAACTACACGCTGTTCCCGGTCGCCGCCGGGCGTGGCCGTACAAACTCCTGGTCGGACGACCAGCTGACCGGCGCGACGGCCAAGCAAATGTTCATGATCATTTGCGATGAGGAACATGCGGACGCGTTCGCCGCCGCCGCCTCGCCGCTCCTCGACGATTACGGTTTGGTCCTCATCATTTCGAATGTGGAAGTCTTGCGCGGCGGCAAATACTAGGCGCGGCATGCCAGCCTTTCGCGCTCTCCTCGACGGCTATCGCCGCTTTCGCGTCGGTCCCTACCAACAGCAGCGACTTCGCTTCGATCAGCTGGCGGACAAGGGTCAGCATCCGGGCCTGATGGTCATCAGCTGCTGCGACAGCCGGGTCGATCCCGCGCAGATTTTCGATGTCGAACCGGGTCAGATCTTCGTTCTCAGAAATGTCGCCAATCTGGTTCCGCCGTTCGAAAAGGGTGGCGGCTTGCACGGCGTTTCGGCAGCAGTCGAATTCGCCGTCACACAATTGGATGTCTCGCACATCCTCATCCTCGGCCATGGCGGCTGCGGCGGGTGTAAGGCGGCACTGTCGGGCGATTTCGATGGCAATCCCCCGGGCGAAGGTTTCTTCATCTCCGAATGGCTCAGCCTCCTGACGGAGGCGCGATCGCATGTTGCCGAAGCCGTTGCGAACGGCGCCGACGAGCAGCTCGAGATGGAATATGAGGCCGTCCGAACCAGCCTCCACAACCTGGAGACGTTTCCCTTCGTTGCCGAGCGCCTGTCGGCGGGCCGCCTCCAACTACATGGTGGTCACTTCGCCGTCGCTCATGGCGAACTTCATCTGATGGACGAAGAGGGCAAGTTCGGTGGGGCGGCCGATGCACCGCTCCTCGTCGGGACAGGGGCATAAACTCAATCAGGCGCAACCATCGTCCTTCATCGGATCATGGCCCCAGTTCTTCAACGAGTAGGTCCAGTCCGATCCTTCAGGTTCGTTCGGTACCTGCGCGCAGTGGCGGTTGATGTAGCCCACGACCTTGTTCATCCAGTCCCACTGACCGTCCGACAGATCGTCTTTGTTTGTCCGTTTGATCTTGACGATTTTCCTGCCCGATTCGTGACCGGTACTTTCGCCATCGTCGCTGTCACCCACCGACTTCGACTCCTCGGTGTCCAGCCAGTCCTCGATCTCCTTCGGCTGCATGTTCACCTTGTCGTAAAACTCGTCGTACAGTTCGTCCTTGTCATAGTCCGCCATCAGATTTCCTTCCTCAATGTCCGCCCCCGCCAAGTGTAAACTGTCCAACGATCAGGACGGCACAGGCGATCATGCCGCAGATCGGAATGGCAATCGGATAGGTCCTGACGCCGTCGCCCGCCGCGACGCCATCTCGCTTCAGCTTCACGAGAGCTGCGTTGGCCGCGAAGAAAACGCCTAGGATGATGAAGCTGGTCCACCCCGCCAGGGTTTCGGTCGGGAAGAACAGTGCGAGCGCGGTCACCGTCGCGCCGCCGAGAATCGTCGCGATGACCGGCGTGCCCGTGCGGTCGCTGACCGACGACAGCCAGTCCAGCGCGCCGTTCCTTCGTTTCCCGAGATCGTGCACCACCCGCGCTGCCATAACGATCTGCGCCAGCGCGCCAGTGACGATGATTAGGAGCGACAGCGCGCCGACCAGTGTGCCGGATCGGCCCTTGGCCTCGACGACATCGACCAGCGGCGCCTGACTGTTATCAAGCGCGCCAACCTCCATAACCGAAACGGCGGCGATGGCGACGAGAATATAGAAAACAAGAGCGACGATCAGCGCGAAGAAGATGGCCCGTGGAAGCGCGGTTGTCTGATCTCTCGCCTCCTCGGACAGCGTCACGATATCCTCGAAACCGATGAAGGCGTAGAAGGCGAGAAAGGATCCGAGAAGCACGCCGGTCGCAAGGCCGGTACCACCTCCGTTTCCTGCGGAGAGGGCGTTCATGAACTGCGAGGGGTAATTCGCCATGTCCGGCAGCGCGAACCACAAAACGTAAAAAAGACCAGCGACACCCGCGGCCGTCGTGATCCCCATGAACCATGCGCTCTCCTTGACGCCGATCACCGCGACGAGCGTCAGGGTTCCGACGAGTAGCGGGATGGTCCACCACTTCGATAAATTGACGAAGACACCGAGATACCCGTCGAACCCGGTCGCGATGGTCGCGGCTGACACCAGTCCCGTTGCCACCAGTGCCCAGCCGGTAATGATCGTCAGCCAGCGCCGGTCGAACCCTTTTGCGACGAAGGCCGCTGAGCCACCACTTTCCGGAATGCGCGTGCCGAGCTCGGCATAGCTGAGCGCGGTAAAGGCGGCGGCGGCAGCCGCAACGGCGAAGGCCAACGGCGCGAGCGCGCCCGCCTCTCCGATGATCTTTCCGATGACGACATAGATACCGGCACCAAGGATCGTACCGAGCCCGTAAATCGCCAGCATATTCGGTGAGATGCTGCGCGACAGCTCGCCGTCGGATTTCGTGTTGTCGTTATCGCCGTGCGCCATGCGCGGCCAACACGCACGTCGCGGAAAAGGTTCAAATTTCGACTAGTTCGCCAAAATTAGCTGCCCGCCTTTCACGACAGCGTCAACGTCTTCCAATTCGGTAATTTCGGCGAGCGGATCTCCGTCGACCGCGATCATATCGGCGAAATAGCCAACTGCGATCCGACCGATATCGTCCCCCTGCCCTAGCGCCTCTGCCGCCGTGACCGTTGCCGCCTGAATCGCCTCCAGCGGTGTCATTCCATAGTCGACCATGATGCGAAACTGACCGCCCGCCATGTCATGAGGCATAACGCCCGCGTCCGACGCGAAGACCATCTGCACGCCAGCCTCATGCGCGCGCCGGAAATTGTCGCGCTGGATCTGGGCGATCTCGCGGTCCTTGCGCAGATTGTCTTCCGCGACGCCGTTCTTCGCGCCCTCGGCCTGCGTATATTCGGTATTGAAGATGTCCATGGCGAAGTAGGTGCCGCGGTCCCTCGCCAACCGGATGCCGTCTTCGTCCACCAGGCTGGCATGCTCGATCGTATCGATCCCGGCGCGAATGGCGGCCTTGATGCCCGCCGCGCCATGCGCATGCGCCGCGGACTTCAGGCCCCACATGCGCGCCTCCTCGGCAACGGCGCGCAGCTCGTCTTCGGACAGCTGCTGCTGCCCCGGCTCCGTGTTGCGCGAGAAGACACCGCCCGTCGCGCAAACTTTGATGACCTCCGCGCCGTTCTTGCGCTGCTCCCGCACCCGCTGGCGCAACTGTTGCGGCCCATCTCCAATAGCAGGCGATTTCGCCTCGAAGCTGGGCGGGAAATAGGTCGCGTCACAATGGCCGCCCGTCGCCCCAAGCGAATGCCCCGCGGGGACGATGCGCGGCCCCTCGACCCATCCCTCTTCGACAGCCTGCTTGATGGCCACGGCATTATAGTCGCTCGCGCCCAGATTGCGGACAGTCGTGAACCCGGCGCGCAGCATCGCTTCCGCATTGGTCGCCCCGACGATCGGCCAGAGATTGTCGGTGAACTGCAGCCCGGAATAACCGCCGTAACGCGGTGAGCCATCAAGATGCACATGCATGTCGATCAGCCCGGGCATCAATGTGTGACCGGCAAAGTCGATATGCTCCTGTCCCGCCGGGACACTTCCACCGCTATCGATGCTGACGATGCGCCCGCCCTCGTCCGCACGAATGACCGGATCGTCGACATAACGCCCATTCTCGACATCGAGCATCCGGTCGGCGGTGATCCACGTGTCGGCCTGCGCGCTGGTCGATACAAACCCGGTCAGCAAGCACGCAATTAGTCTATGTCTCATCATATTCCCCCCCCAGCCGCGACCCTTACCCGGCGTCCGGTCAATAGTGGATCGCCCGCCCATAAGCGTCGAGAACGCTTTCGTGCATCATCTCGGACAGCGTCGGATGCGCGAAGACGGTTTGCATCAGCTGCTCTTCCGTGGTCTCCAGCTGCCGCGCGACGACGAAGCCCTGGATGAGTTCGGTGACTTCGGTGCCTATCATATGTGCCCCGAGAAGTTCGCCGGTGTCGGCATCGAAAATCGTCTTCACCAGGCCATCCGCCTCGCCCAACGCGATGGCTTTGCCGTTGCCGATGAAGGGAAACTTGCCGACCTTCAGCTTGCGGCCGGCGTCCTTTGCGGCGGCTTCGGTCATGCCGATGCTGGCGATCTGCGGGCGGGAATAGGTGCAGCCGGGTATGTTCGTTTTGTCCATCGGGTGCGGGGCCTTGCCGGACCCTTTGCCGAGCGCGTTGGCGATGGTTTCGGCGGCGACAACGCCCTCATGGCTCGCCTTGTGCGCCAGCCAGGGTGCGCCGGTCACATCGCCGATGGCCCAGATGCCGTCGACGTTCGTGCGGCCGTAGGCATCGATTTCGATATGACCTTTCTCGGTCGTGACACCCAGCTCTTCAAGGCCGATGTCCTCGCTGTTCGGCGCAATGCCGATGGCGAGGATGACATGGCTATAATCGCTCGTAGTTGCCTTCCCGTCCTTGCCCTTGATCGTCGCCTTCACCCCCTTGCCGGACACGTCGATCTTGTCGACCGACGCCTCCGTCAAGATCTCGATCTTGTCTTTTTCCAGCCGCTTCCGCATGTGCTCGGAAA
>JBAUIQ010000007.1:0-4391 GCA_049683075.1 Pacificimonas sp. | reverse complement strand
TATCTTGGCGCGTCTCGTATTTTTGCCGCGCGGCCTCGCGCTTCCCATCGGGAACTGCGTACCCACAGTTGGCAGCGAAGCGAGACGGGATGTTATCGATAAGCGTACGTCCGATATCGGCCATTGTCTGGTTGATCCGCAATGAGGCTGGCGCATGATGAAGGTAGTAAATGAGAGCGCCGACCGAGCTAAATGCCCACGCCATTGCGCCGAGCCCAGCGAGACCATAGCCATCATCACCCTCACGAAGGGATGCATAGACGATGATGCAATAGACGAAGCTCGCGACGAAAAAGCCGAGGCAGGCCTGCGTCCCTCGGTCGGACAGGAAATTCGTCAGAAGGCGCGGCCCGTAGGATGTCGCGGCACTGATCGATGCTGCGCAAACGACCGAGAAGGCAACAGCGCCGGTGCCTATGGTTGTACTTGCGATGAGCACGAGAAGGCTTCTCATGTGAGTGATATCGGGGATCGGCGGCAGGCCCAGAAACTGACTTAGGTCAGGCCCCCAACTGCTCGGCAGTTTCAGTAGTAATAACGCGAGGAACGCGGCACCTACGGACATGACGGCCGGCACGAACCCATAGCTTGCGCGGAGGTTCGAAAGCCATTGTGTGACCTTAGCATCGTGAACAGTCGTCGACACGGCGTAGCGCTAATCGAGAACCGTCTTCGCGTACATCATGACGAGCGCGGCGCGATAGGCCTCTTCTTCGGCATTTGCCGCACCGGCGTGGCCGCCTTCCGTGTTTTCGTAATAATAGAAGGGCTGGCCCGCCGCCGCCATCTTCGCCGCCATCTTACGCGCATGGGCGGGATGGACGCGGTCATCCTTCGTCGAGGTGTAGAAGAGAACCGGTGGGTATTCCGCGTCGGGCGACAAGTTCTGGTAGGGCGAATATTGCCGGATGACCTCCCACTCCTCGGGAACGTCCGGATCGCCATATTCGCCGGTCCAGGACGCGCCCGCCAACAGTTTATCGTAGCGGAACATGTCGGCGAGCGGCACGCCCATGACGATGCCGTCGAAGAGGTCTGGTCGCTGCGTATAGGCGACACCAACGACGAGGCCACCGTTCGACCGGCCGGACGCGGCGATGGATGAGGAGAGGTTCGAGGCCTTCAGGTCCTCCGCAATGGCGTAGAGGTCGTCGTTCACCTTCTGCCGGTTTTCTTTCAGCGTCTGACGGTGCCAGTCCGGCCCATATTCGTCGCCGCCGCGGACGTTGGCGAGGACGAAGCTCTTGCCTTCCTCAAGCCAGAACTGCGCCATCGGGCCGAGGCGAAAGGGGTGCTCCGACAGGTAGACGGGCAGCTGGGATGCCGAGAAGCCGCCGTAGAGGTGAAGGACGGTCGGAAGCGCGCCGCCCGCGCCTTTCGGCCTAACCACGAAATAGGGAATGCGCGTACCGTCTTTCGAGGTTGCGAACCGTTGCGCGATCTCGATGCTGTCGGGGTCGAAGTTCGGTTTCAGCGCGTCGACTTCCGTGGGCGCCGCCCCTGCCGTGGTCGCCATCAAGCGCGGCGGGCGAGCGAAACTTTCGACTTCGAAAAAAGCCAGGTCTCGTTCTCCGGCCGCGGCGTCGAGACTGACGACTGCATTTGCGGGTACGGGCACGTCGCTTTGGCGAAACGACTTGTCGAGCGCGATCAGGCGACCGCTGACATCGTCCAGCAACGAAATATAGACATGGTCGCCGGTGGTGCGAATGGACTGCACAGCCTGCGACGCCGACGGCGTGAAAACGTCGGTGAGTGAAATCGTGCCGTCGGTCATCAATGGATCGAGCGGAAAGGCAACGAGCGACCCTGCCTGACGGCCCTGCCAGTCTTCGTTGAGGAGGATGATCGCCTTGCCGTCGAACAGACCGGCCATGTCGGCCGTCGCGGGAATGTCCACATCGACGAGGCTGCCGTCCGGACGAACGAACTTATACGCCTTGTCCCAGAAGGTCAGGTAGCGGGTCAGGAGGGGATAGCGCGTGTCGCCATCGCCGACATTGGAGATGCCGAAGAAGGCGTCTGTCTTCGGCGCAGTGTAGATGACAGGCGCATCCATGACGTCGGTTCCGCGTCGCCAGAGCCGCGCTTCGCGTCCATAACCGCTTTCGTTCAGAGTGCTGGGGCCGAAGTCGCTGGCGATCAGGAGGTGATCCTCGTCGAACCATCCGACGTCATGCTTTGCCGCGCCGAGCGTGAACCCACCTTCGACGAAACTCTTCGTCGCCATGTCGAACTCGCGAATTTCCGCCGCATCGCTGCCGCCGTCGGACAGCAGGATCAGACAGCGGTCGTAATCGGGTTCCCGGCAATCGATGCTGTTCAGCACCCAATTGCGGCCCTCCGCCTCCGATAATGCGTCGAGGTCGAGGAGGACGTCCCACTCGTGCGTGCCCACGAGATAATCGTCCAGCTTCGCGCGGCGCCAAAGACCATGGGTGTTGGTCGCGTCGCGCCAGAAATTCGTGACCCAGTCGCCCATGACGTCCGACGGTGCGGCGATGCGCTCGTCGCTGGACAGGATGTCCTCCGCCCGCTGTTGGTAGTTGGCGAATGCAGGGGACGATGTAAGCTTTGCCGCCGTGTCGGCATTCCAGGATTCGACCTGAGCAAGGGCGCGTGGCGACTCGACCTCTTCGAGCCAGAGATAGGGGTCGTCCTTCGGATCACTTTCGGCGATGGTAGCCACGCCAGATGTGGAAGACATAAGCCTGGCTGAGTCGGGACGCGCGCTCGTCTGGGCACAAGCGGCGAGTGCCAGCGTCAGAACGCCGACCAAAGGGATACGGATCAAGGCCAGCGCCTTTCTGTAGGTCGCAATTGGGTCACACCAATATCGTGCGCGGGCGCACCGGCATAGAACGGGTCTTCAGCCTGCCATCTTCCTCGGGCTGGTGAACACTTCAGTCACCTCGGGCCGGAAGCTTTCCAGGCTGTCGCAGTCGAACTCGTCGTCGAAGGCGGGGGCGTCCCATTCGTCGACCAGCTTCACGGCGAAGTCATACCAGTCCTCATCCTTGAACTGATCCCGCATGTCCGTCGAAAGGCCCATGTGATTGTAGTAATATTTGCCTTGGAAATGCTGGTGCCACTTGATCGTGTGGTAGATGTAATCGTCGACGTAGGGCTGCAAGATTTCCGCCGCGATCGCCCCGTGATTGGGAATCGACATCGCCTTGCCGAGGTCATGGCAAAGTGCGGCGACGACCTCCTGAGGAGTGGCCCCCGACCGCCGCGCGAGGGTTGCGCACATCAGGGAATGGGTGAGCTGGTCGGCGCGAAAGCCAACCTGCATGTCGCCGAGACGCGCCAGCTGTTCCATAATGACGTCCGGCTGACGCTCCATCTGGTGCTTGGCATGTTCGGAGCCGATGACCGCCCAATCTTCGGCGGTGCCCTCCTGCATCGCGCGAAATGCCGCGCGCGGCCCTTCGTCGTTGGCGACAAGCTGCGTGGCCATTCGTGTCTCTCCCTCAAACCTTCGCGGCGACCTTAACACAAATTCCGCAGCTGCTACAGCTTCGCCTTGAATGGCGTGAAATCAGTGGCGTCGTCATAGACATCGACGCCCTCGGCTCGTTTCATTGCGCCGACGAGTTTGTAGGTTACGGGCGTGAGAAGCGCCTCCCACACAACTTTCATCAGATAGTTGGTCAGCATGACGGTGATGACGAGTTCGGTCTCCCAAATGCCGAGAAAGGCGACGGGATAAAAGATCAGGCTGTCGATGCCCTGCCCCACGACGGTCGATCCAATGGTGCGGGTCCACAAATATCGTCCGCCGGTCGCAATCTTCATTTTCGCCATGACGAAGGCGTTGGCGATTTCACCCGCCCAAAAGGCGAGGATAGATGCCAAGACGATACGCGGCGCAAGACCGAAGACCGCATCATAGGCGGGTTGATCGGGCCAGCCATCGGCGGGCGGCAGACCGACGACGATCCACGCCATGAAGGCCATGAACCCGAGCGCGGCAAAGCCGGTCCAGATGACCCGCCGGGCGCGGGCATATCCGTAGACCTCGGTGAGGACATCGCCGAGGACATAGCTGAGCGGAAAGAAGAGGATGCCCGCGCCGAAGACAACGGGCTCTTCGAAGAACGGTAGTTCGACCGCGCTGATCTTCGCCGCGCCGATGAGGTTGGAGAGAAGAAGGATGGCGACGAACGCCGCCATCGCGAAATCATAGTAACGCAGCTGACGGTCGGCGAGTTCACTGGCATCCATAGACGAAGGCGGCGGTTGGGGCATTGCCCGTCCCAACCGTCGCCTCATCGTTTAGGCAAGTTCCACTTTCCGGTGGAACCAGTTGTTTCTAGTCGTCGTCGGCGTCGCGATGCACGGAGAGATAGGGCTGCTTCGGGCGGCCCGTCGCGGCCCCGGCAACGGCG
>JBAUIQ010000006.1:0-1518 GCA_049683075.1 Pacificimonas sp. | reverse complement strand
CACCGGAGGCGTCGGCATAGGCGCCGAGCGTCCGGGTCAATGCGGAACGGAAGGCGGCGAGATGGGTCCCGCCGTCGCGCTGCGGAATGTTGTTCGTGAAGGGCTGGACCTGCTCGTGGTAACTGTCGTTCCACTGCAGCGCGACCTCGATACCGACCTCGTCGCGCTCGCCCATGATCAGGATCGGCTCGGGGATGATCGGCGATTTCGCCCGGTCGAGATATTTGACGAATTCGGCGACGCCGCCCTCATAATATAGCTCGACTTCCTCGCGCTCCGCGTGGCGCTCGTCTGCGAGCAGCAGGCGCACGCCGGAATTCAGGAAGGCGAGCTCGCGATAGCGATGCACGAGCTTCTCGAAATCATATTCGATCAGCTTGAAGGTGGATTCCGCCGCCATGAACGTGACTTCGGTGCCCTTGCGACCGTTCGCATCGCCGACGACGGTGAGTGGTTTCACCGTGTCGCCATGCTCGAAGCGCATCCAGTGCTCTTCGCCGTCGCGGAATATGCGCAGCTCCAGCCAGTCGGAAAGTGCATTGACGACGGAGACGCCGACGCCGTGCAGGCCGCCCGAGACCTTGTAGCTGTTCTGGTCGAACTTCCCGCCCGCATGCAGCTGGGTCATGATGACCTCGGCGGCGGAAACGCCTTCGCCCTCGTGAATGTCTGTCGGGATGCCGCGGCCATTGTCGGTAATGGTGACGGAACCGTCGGCGTTCAGCGTCATGGTGACGAGGTCGCAATGACCAGCCAGGCTCTCGTCAATGGCATTGTCGGAAACTTCGAACACCATGTGGTGGAGGCCCGAACCGTCCTCGGTGTCGCCGATATACATGCCGGGGCGTTTGCGGACGGCGTCCAAACCCTTCAGAACCTTGATGGAATCGGCGCCATAGTCGCCGTTCGGCGTCACTTCGTTCTCGTCGGCCAAAATATATCCTTAATTGCCCCGGACATCGCGTAGCGCCGCCTCGCGTCACCCCCTGATGACAGGCGCGCCGTCCGCCATGTCGATATAGGTCGCATCGCCCGGAATTGCACGGAAAAGTGCCGCGTCGGTGCCGGTCATCCAGACCTGCGCGCCAAGGCCGTCGAGAAGCGCGAACAGCGCCGCCCGCCGCCCCTCGTCGAGATGAGCCGCGACCTCGTCCAGGAGGAGGATCGGGCGGCGGCCCGTGTCCGCCGCGACAAGGGCGGCGTGGGCGAGTGTGATGCCGATGAGGAGCGCCTTTTGCTCGCCCGTCGAGGCGCGCGCGGCGTCCTGATCCTTTTCCCGGTGCCGGACGATCAGATCGTCGCGATGCGGGCCGACGAGCGTGCGTCCGGCGCGGACGTCGTTACGGCGGGACGCGCCGAGGGCCGAGGACAGGTCCTCCGGGTGCATCCAGGTATCGCCGTCGAGATCGAGACTGGCGGACGGAAATGGGCCGTCCTGCGCGGCGAGCGCCGCCGACAGGGATCGCACCGCCGCGCCACGCTGACCGGCGAGGACGCTGCCGTGCTTCGCCATCTCGA
>JBAUIQ010000005.1:0-1955 GCA_049683075.1 Pacificimonas sp. | reverse complement strand
ATCCTGCCCGACCCCCGCTTCGGGGACACGGTCCTGACGAAGTTCATGAACCTCGTCATGTATCAGGGTCAGAAGTCGGTCGCTGAGCAGATCGTCTATGGTGCGCTCGATACGATCGAGGGCAAGATGAAGACCGATCCGCTCGCCATTTTCCATGACGCGCTGAACAATGTGAAGCCTGCCGTCGAGGTGCGTAGCCGTCGCGTGGGCGGTGCCACCTACCAGGTGCCGGTTGAGGTTCGCCCCGAGCGTGCGCAGGCCCTCGCCATTCGTTGGCTGATTTCCGCGGCGCGTGGTCGTCCGGAAAACACCATGGCGCAGCGCCTGTCGTCCGAGCTGATGGACGCGAGCCAGAACCGTGGCAATGCCGTCAAGAAGCGCGAAGACGCGCATCGCATGGCCGAAGCCAACCGCGCATTCTCTCACTACCGCTGGTAGTTACGAACAACTCTCACGCAGGAAACCACCCCCATGGCCCGCGAATATCCGATCGAAAAATACCGCAATATCGGTATCATGGCGCACATCGACGCCGGCAAGACGACGACCACCGAGCGTATCCTCTATTATACCGGCAAGTCTTACAAGATCGGCGAAGTCCATGACGGCGCCGCGACCATGGACTGGATGGAGCAGGAGCAGGAGCGCGGGATCACGATCACGTCGGCTGCGACCACGACGTTTTGGACCGCCGAGGATCAGACGATGGACCCGATGTCCTCGCCTGACGAGCTGCGCGCCAATACGGCGAAGCATCGCATCAACATTATCGACACTCCAGGTCACGTCGACTTCACGATCGAAGTCGAGCGCTCGCTGCGCGTGCTCGATGGCGCGGTTGCGGTATTCGACGGCGTTGCAGGCGTGGAGCCGCAGTCGGAGACTGTCTGGCGTCAGGCCGATAAGTACGGCGTCCCGCGGATGTGCTTCATCAACAAGCTCGATCGTACCGGCGCCGATTTCTACTATTGCGTCGACAGCATCGTCGAGCGCCTCGGCGCCAAGCCGCTGGTTCTTTACCTGCCGATCGGCGCGGAAAGCGACCTGACGGGCGTCGTCGACCTCGTCGGCAACCGTGGCATCGTCTGGGAAAATGACGGGCTGGGCGCGACCTACAAGCACGTCGAAATTCCTGCCGACATGAAGGACAAGGCCGCCGAATATCGCGAGAGGCTGATTGAGCTCGCCGTCGAACAGGACGACGACATCATGGAGGCCTATCTCGAAGGCAACGAGCCCGATCTTCCGACGCTGAAGGGCCTTATTCGCAAGGGCACCATGGAACGTGCCTTTGTGCCCGTGCTGTGCGGATCGGCGTTCAAGAACAAGGGCGTGCAGCCGTTGCTTGACGCCGTTGTCGACTACATGCCGGCCCCGACCGACGTCGCGGCCATCAAGGGCATTGTGCCCGGTCCGGTCGCGGAGGACGAAGAGCCGAAGACCGAGACGCGCCCGTCGTCAGACGAGGAGCCTTTCTCCGCGCTCGCGTTCAAGATCATGACCGATCCCTTCGTCGGCACGCTGACCTTTGCCCGCATCTATTCGGGCAAGCTGGAGGCGTCGTCGCAGGTCCTCAACACCGTGAAGGACAAGAAGGAAAAGATCGGCCGCATGCTGCTTATGCATGCCAACGACCGTGAGGACATCAAAGAGGCCCACGCCGGCGACATCGTCGCGCTGGTGGGTCTGAAGGATGTTACGACGGGCGACACGCTTTGTGCGCCGAACGCGCCGATCATCCTTGAGCGCATGGAGTTCCCGGATCCCGTGATCTCCGTTGCCGTAGAGCCAAAAACGAAGGCCGACCAAGAAAAGATGGGCATCGCCCTTAATCGCCTGGCGCAGGAGGATCCATCCTTCCGCGTGCAGTCGGATGAGGAGTCGGGTCAGACGATCATTAAGGGCATGGGCGAATTGCACCTCGACATCCTCGTCGATCGCATGAAGCGCGAATT
>JBAUIQ010000004.1:0-3103 GCA_049683075.1 Pacificimonas sp. | reverse complement strand
CCACCACCCTTCCCACTATCACCCTCGTTGTCATCCCCGCGAAGGCGGGGACCCAGTCTGATTCTGTATGCGCAGTTTGAAGATGGGTTCCCGCCTTCGCGGGAATGACAAACTAGTTTGCGGCTTGGTTCTTAAACCGTCTGAACGATCAACAGCCGCGCATCCTCGTCTGCCGTTACCTCGACGCCTGCTTCGTCCCGCACAGCGAACCCATCGCGCGCCGACGCCGCGATACCGCCAAGCGTGAACGACCCGCTGTCGCCGACAATATAGGCGTGGCGATGAGACGAAAGGTCGAGCGTTGCCGTCTCGCCAGCGCCGAGCGATAGCGACAAGAGCCGGGCATCCGCGCGGATCGGCAGGGCATCGGCGTCCGTTTCGTAGCCACTGGCCAAGACGACGAGGCCGTCCGTGCCGCGAAATTCGCGCGTTGCCCAGCGGGGTTCGGCGCCCGTTTCGCGCGGCTCGATCCAAATCTGGAAGATGCCGGTTTCGACGGCCTCCCTGTTGAATTCGCTGTGCTGAATGCCGCGCCCTGCAGACATGACCTGCACGTCGCCCGCGACGGTGCGGCCAACGTTCCCGAGGCTGTCCTTGTGGCTGATCGCGCCGTCGCGGGCGAAGGTGACGATCTCCATGTCGCGATGGCCGTGCGGCGGAAAGCCTGCGCCCGCGGCGATGCGGTCGTCGTTCCAGACGCGCAGGGCACCCCAGCCCATGCGCGCCGGGTCATGATAGCCCGCGAAGCTGAAATGATGATGGGCGTCGAGCCAGCCATGGTTGGCGTGGCCCAGCGATGCGAAGGGGCGATGTTCGATCATGATTTCGATATCGGGCGCGTCGCGGGACGTTTCAACTTGTCGCAGGCCCGGCTAAAGCCGCCTGATGGCCGCCTCTTCCGAAGTCGTTGACACCATCGCCCCGGCCATACAGCTGCTGGGGCTCGGCATCGGTGCCGCCGTCGTCTCGAAGCTCGTGCGCCTCAATCCGATCGTCGGCTATATCGCGCTTGGCCTCGGCCTCGCGGCATTCGGCTATCAGGAACAGTTCGAAAGCGCGGCCGTCGAGGCGTTGGCGGAGGCGGGCGTGATGTTCCTCCTGTTCAACCTCGGCATGCATTTTAGCCTGTCGAAGATCCGCGACGAGGCGGCGAACATCTTCGGCTTCGGCGCGCTGCAGATGGGGATCGCCGGCACGGGCTTCGGCCTCGCCGCCTGGGCGCTCGGCATGTCGCCGACGGCGGCGGGCATTACCGGTGCGGCGCTCGGCCTCTCATCGACGGCCGTCGTCATCGGGGTCATTCGCGAGCGAAATCAGGAGGATTGTCCGGTTGGCCGTGCGGCGCAGTCGATCCTCATCTTCCAGGACATCGCCGCCATCGCGCTCTTGATCGCCGCCGGGGCCATTGCGTCGGGCGCCGAGGGCATGGGAAGTGAGCTCGGCATGGCGGCGTTAAAAGCGCTGGCGGCGTTCGGTGTCGCGGTAATCTTCGCACGTTATCTGACCGAGCCTCTGTTCCGGATCATCGCGAGGGCCGGGAGCGCGGAGGTGTTTACGGCGACCGCGCTGTTCATCGCACTGGCGGCGGGCTGGGCGACGGGTGCCGTCGGGCTCTCCCTAACGCTGGGCGCGTTTCTGGGCGGGGTCGCCATCGCGGACTCGCGTTATCGCGTCCTCGTGCAGGCGGAGATCGACGCCTTTCGCGGCTTGTTCCTCGGCTTCTTCTTCATGACGGTCGGTCTTTCGATCGATCCGGCGCTTCTCGCCAGCCAATGGTATCTGGTTCTCGCGCTCGCGGCGGCGCTGGTCGTCGCGAAATGCGGGCTCAACATCGTCGCGGGGCTCGCCAATCGCTGGTCGGTACCGGGGTCGGTGCAGCTCGGCTTTCTTCTCGGGCAAGGGTCGGAGTTCGCGCTGGTCGTCTTTTCGCTGCCCGCCGTCGCGGCGCTGCTCGGGCCCGAGGCCGTCGCGCTCCTCGTCGCCGCGATCGCCATCAGCCTTGCCACGACGCCGGTCATTGCCGATCTCGGGCGACGCTGGGCCGGGAAGATCCGGCAAGGACCGCCCGATGAGAAGCTGGGCGGCGACGATGCGCCCGTCGTCATCGTCGGGACGGGGCCGCGCGGCCGCGCGCTGGCAGATGCGCTAGCGAAGCGCGACATCGGGCATATCATCGTCGAGTCCGACATGGACAGTTTCGAGGTCGCGCTCGCCGATGGCTATGACGTCCACTTTGCCGAGCCGGGCGATCCGCGCAGCTGGGAACCGCTCGGCATGGGACGGCGCGAGGCCATCGTCGTGACGCGCCTCCGCATCGACCGCGCGCGCGAATTGCGGCCCGTCATCGACGAATATCTGCCCGGCCTGTCCCGACTCGCCGCGCTCACCATGGACCAGGATGCGGACGCGTTTCGAAATGCCGGGATGATGCCGATCCATGTCGACGGCGACAGCGGCGACCGCGCGCTCCTGACCGCGCTGCTCGACGATCTTGGCATCGTGGATGAATATCCGGAAACGAGTGACGCGGCGGACGAGAAACTCGCGGCGTGACGCACCTCGCCGGGCCCTGCGATGCCGGGACGGCGACTTCGACAGAAGACGGGGCAAAAGGTTCGGACACCGGCACGCTCGTTGCGACAGTCCTCGGCTCCTCGATCGCTTTCGTAACCGGCTCGGTCATCAACGTCGCCTTGCCGGAGATCGAGGTGGCGCTCGATACCGACGCGGCGGGCGCGCAGTGGGTCATAAATGCTTATCTGCTGCCGCTGGGCGCGCTGGTCCTGATCGGCGGGGCGATGGGCGATCATTATGGTCGGCGGAAGCTGTTCAGCCTGGGCCTCGCGCTGTTCGGCGGGGCGTCGGTTCTCTGCGCGCTTGCGCCGACGCTATCCGTGCTGCTGCTCGGACGCGCGATCCAGGGCGTCGGCGCGGCGATGCTGGTGCCGGGCAGTCTTGCGATCCTGGGCGCGACCTTTTCCGGCCCGGCCAAGGGCAAGGCCATCGGCACCTGGGCGGCGGCGAGCGCGATTTCCGGCGGGCTCGGCCCTGTGTTGGGCGGCTGGCTGATCGACAATTACAGCTGGCGCGCTCTGTTCTGGGC
>JBAUIQ010000003.1:0-5906 GCA_049683075.1 Pacificimonas sp. | reverse complement strand
AGGCGTGACGGCGACGATGTGCTGGTGTTCAGCGACGAAAAGCGGACCGAGATGATCGAGCGTCTGCCCATGCTGCGCCAGCAGATGGTGAAGCGTGCGGGGCGGGCGAATATGTGCCTTGCCGATTTCATTTCGCCGGACGCCGACTGGCTGGGCGGGTTTTGCGTCACGTCAGGCACGGGGATCGAGCCCTATTCGACGCGGTTCAAGGCGGACAATGACGATTATTCCGACATCCTCCTGAAGGCGCTGGCCGACCGGCTGGCGGAGGCGTTCGCGGAATATCTGCACGCGCGGACACGGCGGGAGCTGTGGGGCTATGCGCCGGACGAGCAATTGTCGGACGAAGCGATCCTGAAGGAACGCTATCGCGGCATCCGCCCCGCGCCCGGCTATCCGGCCTGCCCGGATCATCAGCTGAAACCGCCGTTGTTCGACCTCCTTGATGCGACGGCGGCGACGGGGGTGACATTGACGGAGTCGATGGCGATGCTGCCCGCCTCGTCGGTGTCGGGCTTCTACTTCGCGCATCCCGACAGCCAGTATTTCGGCGTGGCGCGCATCGGGCGGGACCAGTTGGAAGACTATGCGGCACGGCGCGGGGTGCCGGTCGATGAGGCGGAGCGGTGGCTGCGGCCGAATTTGTAGGGTCGAATGCGGCGACGAAATGAGGTTCGTCATCCCAGCGAAGGTTGCGACCTCCGCATCACCGTTTCCAAAATTGTCATTCCTGCGAAGGCAGGAATCCATCTCTATGCCGTCACGCTAATGGGGAGGTTCAGAGATGGACCCCAGCCTTCGCTGGGGTGACGGCTTTCGTGGGTAGTGCGTCAACAAACTTGCACCGCTCCTCCCGACACGCCACCTTTGTGAGATGAGCATCGAAGACGCCATCGCCGCCGCGCCCTACGGCCATTCGGACCGGGTGACGCCGCTCGTCCGGCGGGTGCTGGCGAAGAATCCGAGTGCGTTTACCTATCTCGGTACGGGTACATATATCGTCGGCAACGAGACGGTCGGCGTTATCGACCCGGGGCCGGACATGGATACACATCTGGACGCTATTCTGGCGGCGACCGAAGGCGAGACCATCTCGCACATCCTCGTCACGCACACGCACAAGGATCATTCGCCGCTTGCCGTGCGGCTGAAAGCGGAGACCGGCGCGGAGGTCGTCGGCTGCGCGGAGCTCGTGCTGGCGGATGATGGGCCGCGCTCCGATGCTGGCTTCGACCCGACCTATGCGCCCGACCGGGTGCTCGAAGACGGTGAGAGCGTGACGGGGCCGGACTGGACGCTGACCGCCGTCCATACGCCGGGACACACGTCGAACCACCTCTGCTTCGCGCTCGAGGAGGAGCGGGCGCTCTTCTCCGGCGATCACATCATGGGCTGGTCGACGACCGTCGTCTCGCCGCCGGACGGCGACATGACCGCCTATATGCAGAGCCTCGAAAAGCTGAAGGGGCGCGGCGAGACGGTCTACTACCCGACGCATGGCGATCCGGTGACGAATCCCGAAAAGCTGGTGCGCGGATATATCGTGCATCGGCGGCAGCGCGAGGGCCAGATCCTGAAACTTCTGTCCGACGGGCCGCGAGAAGTCGGCGGGATGGTCGCGGCGATGTATGCGATGGTCTCGCCAAAGCTGCACCCGGCGGCGGCGCGGTCGGTTCTTGCGCATCTCATCGATCTTCAGCGGCGCAACATGGTGCGGCATGACGGCGGCGAGACATGGGCCTTGGCGGGGTGAAGACCGTCCTCAAGCTCCTTCTTGGCATCATCGTGGGGGCAGGCGCGCTGTTCGCCTGGCAGACCATGTCGCCCCCTCCGGAGGACGACCCGGACATCGCCTCCATCGCCGCCGCCAGCCTGGAGGCGGTGCGGGCAGAGAACCGGCTGAACGTCTTCGCGGGGCGGTTCACGGTGGCGGTCACGTCGCGCGCGGAGCGGTTTGGCTTCGCGGCGGAGAAGACGATGATCGTGCCGGCGACCGTTCGTTATCAGGTGGATTATGCCAAGCTGATGGCGGATGATCTGAACTGGGACCCGTCCACCGGCACGCTGACCGTCGACCTGCCACCGGTCGAGATCTCGGAGCCGGAAGTCGATCTAAAGGCCGTGCGCGATTATGGCGACGGTACGGTGCTGTTGACGCTGGGCGATGCGGAGGCTCGCCTCGACCGGGCCAATCGCGCCAAGGTGCGCGAGGCCGTGATGCGGGAGGCCGAAGCGCCGGTAATGCGGGAGATGGCCCGCGCTGCTGCCCGGGATGCCGTCGTGCGCGGATTCCGACTGCCGCTCGAAGCGGCGGGTGTGCCCGCACGTGTAGAGGTGCGGTTCGCGGACGAGGCGGGCTCGGGCTCTTAGCGGCGACAAGCAAAGCTGTTTTGCGCCTCGGCCCCCGCATCCCTATGTCGGGGGCGAACAAGGAGACGGCCGCAAATGAATATGCAGACCCCGGGCAACCCGACGGGCACCGACCTGATTGAGGAGATCAAGCGCCTGAAGAAAGAGCGCAACGCCGTCATCCTCGGCCATTATTACCAGGACCCGGCAATCCAGGACATTTCGGACTTTGTCGGCGACAGCCTCGATCTGTCGCGCAAGGCGGCGGAAACGGACGCGGACGTCATCGCCTTTTGCGGCGTCCGCTTCATGGCGGAGACGGCGAAGATCCTATCGCCGCAAAAGACGGTTGTGCTGCCGGACATGGATGCGGGCTGCTCGCTGGAGGACTCTTGCCCGCCGGAACAGTTCAAGCGGTTCCGCGAGGAACATCCGGACCACACCGCGCTGACCTACATCAACTGCTCGGCGGAGGTGAAGGCGCTGTCCGATATCATCGTCACGTCGTCCTCTACGGAAACAATCCTCAACCAGTTGCCCAAAGATCAGAAGATCATCTTCGCGCCGGACCGCCACCTGGGCGCCTATTTCGCGCGGAAGACGGGTCGCGACATGCTGCTCTGGCCGGGCGCGTGCATCGTACACGAGGCGTTTTCGGAACAGGAGCTGATTAAGCTGAAAGCCGAGCATCCGGCCGCGCCCGTCGCCGCGCATCCCGAATGCCCCGCGCACATCCTCGAACATGCCGACCATGTCGGTTCGACCTCGTCGATCCTGTCATGGGTGCTGGCGCACGAGGCGCAGACGATCATCATCGCCACCGAACCGCACATCATCCATCAGATGGAGAAAGAGGCGCCCGGCAAGACCTTCATCGGCGCGCCGGGCGCGGACGGGAACTGCAACTGCAACATGTGTCCGTTCATGGCGATGAACACGATGGAGAAACTCTATACCTGTCTCCGCGACCTGACACCGCAGATCGAAGTGCCGGAGGACGTGCGCATCGGCGCGAAAAAGTCGCTCGACCGGATGCTGGAGATGGCAGGGTCGAAAGTGGGGAGCGGCGATCTAGGGCCGAAGGACATCGACAGCGTCGACGGAGATTGATGCGCTTTTCGAACGGAGCGGGTTTTACGCTTTGTTCAGCATAATGGCCTAGCGCCCGAGCCCTGATAGTCGGCGGGGCCAGCATGAAGCTTATCATCCAGATAGCGTGTCTCAAGGAAGAAGAGACGCTGCCGCAGACGCTGCTCGACCTGCCGCGTCAGATCGACGGGATCGACACGGTCGAACTTCTGATCATCGACGATGGCTCGACAGACAATACGATCGAGGTCGCGAAGCGCTTTGGCGTTCATCATATCGTCCGGAACCCGCACAATATGGGTCTGGCGCGCAGTTTCTCCCGCGGGATCGAGGAATGCTTGAGGCAAGGCGCGGACATCATCGTCAACACCGATGGCGACAATCAATATTGCGGCGCCGACGTCAGGAAGCTGGTCGCGCCGATCGTCGAAGGCCGCGCCGCCATCGTGATCGGCGACCGCCAGACCGCGAAGATCGCGCATTTCTCGCCCGTGAAAAAGCTGCTGCAGAAGCTGGGAAGCGGGGCGGTTTCCACGCTATCGGGCGCGCGTATTCCAGATGCCGTCTCGGGCTTTCGGGCGATCAGCCGCGACGCCGCGCTGAAGATGAACATCGTCTCGCCATTCAGCTATACGATCGAGACGGTGATCCAGGCCGGGCGCAAGCGGATCAAGATCGAGTCCGTCCCCGTCGGCACGAACGCCAAAACGCGGGAATCACGCCTTTTTACGAACATCCCGAACTTCGTTTCGCGCCAGCTGAAAACGCTGGTGCAGATGTACGTCATGTATTCGCCGCTGCGGGTGTTCACGGCGCTCGGGCTGGGGCTGGCTGTGGTTGGCCTGATACCCATCGTGCGGTTTTTGGTTGCCTATGCTGCTGGTGATGGCGACGGCCATTTGCAATCGCTGATCCTTGGCGGCGTGCTTCTGGTGATGAGCTTCGTTGCGCTGACGGCGGGCCTTTTGGCCGACGTCGTCTCGCGCAATCGGCAGCTTCTCGAGATGACGCTGGAGAAGGTTCGGCGGCTGGAGCTTAAGGCGGATCAGGGTATCGACGCTGAGGGCGACATCGCGCCTCCCGTCGAGACGCTTCCGACCATGCCGCGTCTCGCCGTCAAATGAACGGCATTTCCTCATCGCCCGGTGGATATGCGGGGACCGGTTCAGCGCCGCGAACCTGGCTTGCCAATATCAGTGAGGGGCTCGCCCACCTTTCGGCGCAGCAGCTGATCCTTGCCTGCATCGCGCTGACGGCCGGGCTGCAACTTCATCTGGTGTTCGTTCAGGCATTTAACTGGGACGAATATTTCTTCCTGTCGCACGTCTATGCCCTGCATGACGGGCGTCTCGAAACCGCTTTACAATCCTTTCACACCCGGCTGTTTGCGTGGCTGCCCCTGCTCGGCCTCGGCGAAGTGGCGGGCCTTCGCATCGGGCGGCTCGTGATGCTCGGGTGCGAGCTACTGACCGTCGCCTGCATCGTCGGGATCGCCAAGACATTCGTCTCTGTGCCGGCCGCGCTTCTGGCGGGACTGGCTTATCTGTCCGGTGGCTTCGTGTTTCAGCACGGTTTCGCGTTTCGATATGACCCGCTCGCTGCCGCACTCCTGATGTCGGCGCTTTACCTGATGTTTGCCCGCCGCCTGACCGTGCCGGTCATCGTGATCGTGGCCGGGCTGTGTGCGCTCTCGTTCCTCGTAACGATCAAGTCGATTTTCTTCGCACCTGCATTTCTCGGTGCCGTCCTGTGGACGTGTCGAAATGCCGAAGATCGCCGAGACTATCTGGTGCGCGTATCGGCGATCGCCGTCCTCATCCCGGCATTTGCGATCCCCGCCTTCCTCCTTCACAGTCTGGCCATCGCGGACCCAGCGACCATCGACGCGCCGGGCGCGATCGGCGGTGCAGGGGCGACGGTATTTTCGAAGGGATTCTTTCCCCGGCTGCATTTCATGGCGAAGCAGGCGCAGATCGCGCCATTCCTGACGGTGTTCCTCTGTCTCGCGCCCATCGCGCTGATGTTCGGGAAACGGCGAATTTCCGAGCGCGTGACGCTGGCGCTCCTGTTCTCGCCAGCCCTGACATTCGCCTTCTACTGGAACAGCTTCCCCTATTTCTACGCGTTTATCTTGCCGCCCGCGGCGATCGCCGGTGCCATCGTCATCGAAGGGCTGGCGCGCCGTTATCGCTCGGCGGTGGTCGGCGTCTGTCTCGCGGCGAACGCGCTTGGACTTTATCTTGTAACGCCAAAGGAGGTGCAGGCCGTGCAGGCCGACATCCTGACGGCCGTCCACACGCTGTTCCCGGAGCCGGTGCCATATATCGATTTCAACGCGATGGTCCCGAGCTTTCCTAAGCAGAATTTCTTCATGTCGGATTGGGGCATGGAGACATATTACGCAGGCGATCTCGAAGACTTTGCGGCTGTTTTCGAGCGTGAACCGGTCCCTTTGCTCATCGCAAACC
>JBAUIQ010000002.1:0-6379 GCA_049683075.1 Pacificimonas sp. | reverse complement strand
TAGGATCCTCGAGCGCGACCTTCGCGAGCGCCATCGGCGCTTCGAAGCGGTCGAGCCCACCCTGAGGGTTGGCCTGCGTGGGCTTACGGTGACGGGTCATTACGTTGACGCCAGACACGACGACCTTGCCGTCCTTCGGGATGACCTGGGTCACGTCGCCGTGCTTGCCCTTGTCCTTGCCCGAGAGGACAACGACGCGGTCACCCTTTCTGATCTTTGCCGATGCCATCTTCAGAGCACCTCCGGCGCCAGGCTGACGATCTTCATCAGCCCCTTGGCACGCAATTCACGTGTCACGGGACCAAAGATACGCGTTCCCAGCGGTTCCTTGTTCGTGTTGATGAGGACGGCCGCGTTCGAATCGAAACGGATGACCGACCCGTCGTTGCGGCGGATGTCCTTGGCGGTGCGAACGACGACGGCGCGGTGCACGTCACCCTTCTTCACACGGCCGCGCGGCTGAGCCTCCTTAACGGAAACGACGATCGTGTCGCCGACGCCGGCAAAACGACGCTTCGAGCCGCCAAGCACCTTGATGCACTGGACGCGCTTCGCACCGGAATTGTCGGCGACTTCGAGATTGGACTGCATCTGGATCATGTCAGTTCGCCCCCTCGGTCTCGGCTTCGGCCTGTTCGCCGACCTTATTGATTTCCTCGGCGCCGCCTTCGACGGCCGTATCGATGGAGGAGGAGGCCATGCCGGTCTCGCCGCGACCGGCCGAACCAATCACCTTCCAGGTTTTCGTCTTCGACATCGGCGCGCATTCCTCGATCCGCACCACGTCGCCCGTCGAAAACTCGTTGTTCTCGTCATGCGCGTGATACTTTTTCGAACGGCGGATGATCTTGCCGTAGAGCGGATGTTTCACCTTCCGCTCGACCAGCACCGTCACCGTCTTGTCTGTTTTGTCGGACACCACTGGTCCGGCCATGACGCGTTTCGGCATCCTCTTATCCTTCCGCCTGAGCCGCGCCCGATGCGCGCTCGGTCTTGAGAGTCATGATGCGCGCGATGTCGCGGCGCACCTCACGAACACGGCTCGGCTTCTCCAGCTGGCCGGTCGCGGTCTGAAAGCGCAGGTTAAACTGCTCCTTCTTCAGCTGCGACAGCTCTTCGTTCAGCTGGTCGTCGGTCTTGCCGCGCAGATCTTCGATCTTCGCCATCAGTCATTGTCTCCCAGGCGGCGAACCACCTTCGTGCGAATGGGAAGCTTCGCCGCGGCACGCTCGAAGGCGACCGTGGCGAGGGCGGCGTTGACGCCGTCCAGCTCGAAAAGGATCCGGCCCGGCTTCACGCGCGCGGCCCAATATTCCGGCGACCCCTTGCCCTTACCCATGCGGACTTCCGCAGGCTTGGAGCTGACGGGCACATCCGGGAAAATGCGGATCCACAAACGCCCCTGGCGCTTGATGTGACGTGTGATCGCCCGGCGGGCGCTCTCGATCTGGCGCGCGGTAATACGCTCCGGTTCCAAAGCCTTGAGGCCGATGGAGCCAAAGTTCAGCTCGGTCCCGCCCTTGGCATTGCCATGGATGCGGCCCTTGTGCGCCTTCCGGTATTTGGTGCGTTTCGGTTGCAGCATTGTCTAGCCTTCTGACAGGAAAAGAGGTCCTCGATCAGGCCGGTGCCGCGGTATGTTCTTTCGAACTACCGCGCCGGCCGGACCCCCGATGTCTGTGCGTCCAGCATCGCCTTTTCTTGGGCGAGCGGATCATGTTCCAGGATCTCACCCTTGAAGATCCAGCATTTGACGCCGCAGATGCCATAGGCGGTCTTCGCCTCGGCTTCCGCATAATCTATGTGAGCGCGCAGCGTGTGAAGCGGCACACGGCCTTCACGATATTGTTCGACACGGGCGATTTCCGCGCCGCCCAATCGACCGCCACACATGATCTTGATGCCTTCAGCACCAAGACGGATGGCCGACTGCATCGCGCGCTTCATCGCACGGCGGAAGGCAATACGACGCTCGAGCTGGTCGGCGACACCCTGCGCGACAAGCTTCGCATCGACCTCAGGCTTGCGGATTTCGACGATGTTCAGCGAGACTTCGCTGTCCGTCATCGCGCCGATGGCCTTGCGCAGCTTGTCGATGTCCGCGCCCTTCTTGCCGATGATGACGCCCGGACGGGCAGCATAAACGGAGACACGGCACAGCTTCGCCGGGCGCTCGATGACGACCTTGGAGATCGCCGCCTGCGGCACCGTCTTCATGATGTGCTCGCGGATCTTCAGATCTTCGACCAGCTGACGCGCATAGGTTTCGCCGTCGGCGAACCAACGGCTGTCCCAAGTGCGGTTGACCTGCAGGCGCAGACCGATCGGATTGGATTTATGACCCATTAGGCTTCCTCCTCGTCCTGCTCGCGGACGACGATCCGGATCTGGCTGAACGGCTTGATAATCTTGGCTGAACGACCGCGCGCACGCGCTTTGAAGCGCTTCATGGTCAGCGATTTGCCGACCGACGCCTCAGCGACGACCAGCGAGTCGACGTCTAGGTTGTGATTGTTCTCGGCGTTCGCAATGGCGGACGTCAGAACTTTCTGGACCGGCTCGGCGAACCCCTTAGTCGAAAACTTCAACGCGTTGAGCGCGTCGTCGACCTTCTTGCCGCGAATGAGGCCCGCGACGAGGTTCAATTTATAGGGCGACCCGCGAAGAACGCGGCCAACGGCCAGCGCCTCACGTTCACCGACGCGGCGAGCATTTTTTTCCTGTCCCATCAGCGTTTCGCTTTCTTGTCGGCGGTGTGGCCGAGATAGGTACGCGTCGGCGCGAACTCGCCAAGCTTCATCCCCACCATGTCTTCGTTGACACTGACGGGAATGAACTTGCGCCCATTATGAACACTGAAGGTCAGACCGACGAACTGCGGCAGGATGGTGGAGCGACGCGACCAGGTCTTGATCGGCGACGACTTACCGGATTCCTGCATGGCGTCCGCCTTCTTCAGAAGGTGGAGGTCCACGAACGGACCTTTCTTGAGCGAACGTGCCATCGAACTACCTCTTCTTCTTCCGCGCGTGGCGCGAGCGGATGATCATCTTGTCGGACGCCTTCTTCTTGTCGCGCGTCTTCGCACCCTTGGTCGGCTTGCCCCATGGCGTCACCGGGTGACGGCCGCCCGAGGTACGACCCTCACCGCCACCATGCGGGTGATCGACCGGGTTCTTGGCGACACCACGCGTCAGCGGGCGGATGCCGCGCCAGCGATTGCGACCGGCCTTGGCAAAGTTCTGATTCGAGTTGTCGGGGTTCGAAACCGCGCCAACCGTCGCCATGCAGTTGCCGGAGATGTAGCGAGTCTCGCCGGACCCCAGACGAATGATCGTCAGACCGCGATCCTTGCCGACCACCTGGGCATAGGTGCCTGCCGAGCGCGCCATCTGGCCGCCCTTCCCTGGCTTCATCTCCACGTTGTGGATGATGGTGCCGACCGGCATCTGCCCGGTTTCCATGGCGTTGCCAGGCTTCACGTCTACCTTCTTGCCAGCAACGATCTTGTCGCCCGGCTGCACGCGCTGCGGCGCGAGAATGTAGACCTGTTCGCCGTCGGGATAGCTGATCAGCGCGATGAACGCGGAACGGTTGGGATCATATTCCAGCCGCTCGATCGTGCCTTCGACGTCCCATTTGCGACGCTTGAAGTCCATGATCCGGTATTTGCGCTTGTGACCGCCGCCGATGCCACGCGAGGTGACATGACCCTTATTGTTGCGACCACCTGTCTTCGGCAGGCCCTCGGTCAGCTGCTTGACGGGACCGCCCTTGTGAAGGTGCGACCTGTCGACGAGCACGAGGCCGCGACGGGCCGGGCTGGTGGGGCGATATTGTTTGAGCGCCATCTTACACTCCGCTCGTAATGTCGATCGAGTCGCCGTCGGCGAGCGTGATGACCGCCTTCTTGACGTCGGAACGCTTATAGGGGCGACCCTTCCAGCGTTTCGTCTTGCCCTTGGCGATCATGGTGTTGACGCCGGTGACCTTCACGTCGAACAACGCTTCAACCGCCGCCTTGATCATCGGCTTCGTGGCATCGTTCGCGACCTTGAAAACGACCTGATTGTGCTCGGACACCATGGTCGATTTCTCGGTGATGATCGGCGCGCGGATGACGTCATAATGCGTCAGCGCCGGGGGCGTTGCGGGCTTAGCCATTGAAACGCGCCTCCAGTTTCTCGAGCGCCGCTTGCGTCAGCACCAGCGTCTCATGGTCGAGGATGTCATAAACGTTCGCGCCTTCAGTCGGCAGCACGTCCATATAGGGAAGGTTGCGAACCGCCTTCGTGAAGGCTTCTGGCTTGCCGGCGTCGATAAAGAGCGCACCGCGACGATTCTCACCGAGACCGAGCTTTTCGAGCGACCCCTTCATGGCGGACGTCTTGGCGTCCTTCACGTCGAGGTCCTTCACGACAATCAGCTTGCCTTCGGCCGCCTTGACGCTGAGCGCCGTCTTCAGACCGAGCGTGCGAACCTTTTTGTTCAACCCTTGCGTGAACATGCGGGCCCGGGGACCGTGCGCCTTGCCGCCGCCGACGAAAATCGGGGCGCGACGACTGCCATGGCGAGCCGTACCGCCGCCCTTCTGGCGACCGAATTTCTTTCCCGTCAGATTGATGTCGCCCCGCTCCTTGACGGCGCGCGCCATCTCGCGACGGTTCGCAAGCTGCCATGTCACCACGCGATGCAGGATGTCAGGACGGGCTTCGAGACCGAAAATCTCGTCCTTCAGCTCGACGTCGCCCGAGGCCTTGCCGTCGAGGCTCTGTACCTTGACTTTCATCACGAGGCCTCCGCGGCTTCGGCACCGTCGTCGGACGGCGCGTCGTTGTTGTTGTTGGCCGCATCGCCGACGACCTTGCCCGGATAGGGCACATCGTCATGCGGCTTCGGCTTCACGGCGTCGGACACGAGGAGCCATCCGCCCTTGGATCCGGGTACCGACCCCTTCACGAAGAGGAGGCCGCGCTCGGCGTCCGTCTCCACGATTTCGAGGTTCTGCTGGGTCCGGAAGCGGTCGCCCATATGGCCGGCCATCTTCTTGCCCTTGAACACCTTGCCGGGATCCTGGTTCTGACCCGTCGAACCATGCGAACGGTGAGAGATCGACACACCGTGGGAGGCGCGAAGACCACCGAAGCCCCAGCGCTTCATGGCGCCCGCAAAGCCCTTGCCCTGCGTGCGGCCCTGAATGTCGACCTTCTGCCCGGTCGCGAAATGGTCGGCAGCGATGACCGCCCCGACGTCGAGAAGCGCGTCCTCGGCGACCCGGAACTCGGCGAGGCGCGCCTTTGGCTCCACCTCGGCCTTGCCGTAGAAACCGCGCTGCGGTTTCTTCACATTCTTAGTCTTGGCCGTACCGGCACCCAGCTGCAACGCCGTGTACCCGTCGACATCATCCTTGCGATGACCGACGACCTGACAACCTTCCAGAGACAACACGGTTACCGGCACATGCCGACCGTCGTCCTGGAACAGGCGTGTCATGCCCATCTTTTTCGCGATCACGCCAGTGCGCATGACCAATCCTTCCCTTCAGAGGCCCGCCCGGCGGTGCAGGAGGGCGTGACTAAAATGTACCCGTCGCTTACGCGCCGAGCTTGATCTCAACATCGACGCCAGCCGACAGGTCCAGCTTCATCAGCGCATCCACCGTCTGCGGCGTCGGCTGAACAATATCGAGGAGACGCTTGTGCGTCCGAACCTCGAACTGCTCACGGCTCTTCTTGTCGATATGCGGACCACGGTTCACCGTGAACTTCTCGATCCGCGTCGGCATCGGAATCGGACCGCGAATCATCGCGCCCGTACGCTTCGCCGTATCGGCAATCTCACCAGTGGCCTGGTCGAGCACGCGGTGATCGAAGGCCTTCAGCCGGATCCTGATATTCTGCGTTTCCATCGACCTCAAACCTTCAAAAACAAAAGAGAACCGGTCCGACTGACTTCAGCCGGACCGGCCCTGTTGGCATATCGCCTGACTTACTTCGTGATCTCGCCGACAACACCGGCGCCGACCGTACGGCCGCCCTCACGGATTGCGAAGCGAAGACCCTGGTCCATAGCGATCGGAGCGATCAGCTTGACGGCCAGGCTCACATTATCGCCCGGCATAACCATTTCCGTGCCCTCAGGCAACACCACTTCGCCCGTTACGTCGGTCGTGCGGAAATAAAACTGCGGACGGTAGTTCGCGAAGAACGGCGTGTGACGGCCACCCTCGTCCTTGGAGAGAACATAGACCTCTGCCGAGAATTCGGTATGCGGCGTGATCGAGCCGGGCTTGGCCAAAACCTGGCCGCGCTCAACATCCTCACGCTTCGTGCCACGCAGGAGCGCGCCGACATTGTCGCCGGCCTCGCCACGGTCGAGT
>JBAUIQ010000001.1:0-1557 GCA_049683075.1 Pacificimonas sp. | reverse complement strand
CGTCCGGATGGATGCGCGCCCCTTTTTTTATCCGTCTTCGATTTTCCGCGCGGCAGCGTCGAGTACATCGGCGATCCGACGCGCCTCTTCACGATCGGCCTTCCCATCCCAGACGCGCAGTTTGACGGCCGCGCCAAGGTTCATGGCGGCCCGCCCGATCGGCGCCATGTCCGGCGTTTCAGCACGTTTGCCGCCAGCTTCATCAAGGCGCGCAAGAATGTCGTCGGCCTCGTCCCGCTTCTCTTCAAGATGCTCGCGGCCCTTATCTGTGATCGCGTACATCTTCCGGCTGCCGTCGGCCTGTTCCTCGGCAAGGCCCATATCGGCGATCAGAGTCAGTGAGGGATACATAATGCCTGGCGAGGGCGCATAAGTGCCGCCCGTCCGGCTCTCAATCTCCTCGATCAGGGCATAGCCGTGCATCGGCTCGTTCTCGATCAGCGCGAGGATCAGGATGGGAAGTTCGCCCTGCTTCAACATTCGCCTCTGATGCGGCGCGCCGCCATGACGTCGCCGACGTTGGCGACGACCGCCCGCCATCCTCATGCCCATGTCGGCGAACTCGGCGGCGAAGTCTTCCCAGCTGCCTTGGCCGCGCCGGTTACTGCGTCCGCTGCCAAAGCTGACACCCTCGGAATCGATCCTGAACATGCTGTATCTCCGATTAATTTCAGTTGCATCGAAGATATATCTTTTCAGACTGAAGACAAGTGTGTTTCTCGCCTAACACAGCAGTTTCTGCTAAGCCACTCTGATGCCTGATCTCTTCGCGTCGGACATACCGACTGACGCCACGCCCGACTCGAATGCTCCTCTCGCCGAACGCTTGCGGCCGCAGGCGCTCCATGAAGTTGTCGGACAGGAGCATCTGACGGGTGCGGACGGTGCGATCGGGCGCATGGTCGCGGCCGGGAGGCTCTCGTCGATTGTCTTCTGGGGGCCGCCGGGGACGGGCAAGACCACCATTGCGCGGCTGCTCGCCGATGCGGTCGGGTTACGCTTTCACGCGATCAGCGCAGTCTTTTCGGGTGTCGCGGACCTGAAGAAGGCGTTCGCGGCGGCGCGGGAAGCGGCTCGTGCCGGACAGAAGACACTGTTGTTCGTCGACGAGATCCACCGCTTCAATCGCGCGCAACAGGACGGTTTCCTGCCGTTTGTCGAGGACGGCACCGTCACCCTCGTCGGCGCGACGACGGAAAATCCAAGCTTCGAGTTGAACGCCGCGCTTCTCTCTCGCTGCCAGGTGTTGCTTGTGAACCGGCTGGACGAGGCGGCGCTCAATCGTCTCTTCGACCGGGCCGAGGCGCTTTATGATAAGGCGATCCCGCTGACGCCGGAAGCGCGCATGGCACTTGTGGGCAGCGCGGACGGGGACGGGCGCTTCCTCCTGAATCAGATCGAAACACTGATGAACATGGAGGTGGCGGAAGCTCTCCAGCCCGAGGATCTTCGCGCGCTCCTGCATCGCCGGGTCGCCGTCTACGACAAGGACCGCGAGGGGCATTACAATCTCATCAGCGCGCTGCACAAATCGCTGCGCGGCTCCGATCCGCAGGC